>JAIBFE010000279.1 GCA_019459705.1 Thiobacillus sp.
TGTCGATCGGGCCGATGAAGCTCAGCACGCCGCGCTCGATGACGAGCGATTGCCCATAAGCGGCATAGCGCCCCTCGACCACCTGGATGCGGCCTTCGCCACGCAGTACCTCGTTTACGGTGAATACGCGCATCTGCCCGCCCAGGCGCGCATCAAGCCCGGCGCCCTTGAACAGGAAATCCTCGCCCAGATTGAGCGTGAGATTGAGTTGCAGCGGCATGCGCCGGGCAGCGGATTTTTCGTGCGGCGGCTGGCCGACGACGACGACATCGGACGACAGCACGGGGCGGCTGGCTTCGGGCATTTCCAGCCGGGCGCGGTCGGCGGTGAGTTCGCCGGTGAGTTCCAGACGCTTGGAGTCGAGATTGAGGCGGGTGGTGCCGGACACGATCACGCGGCGATCGCTGCGGTTGGTGACGGCAAATTTTTCAAAGTTGAGCGTGAGCCCCGCCTGCGGATTTTTCAACTGCGCCTCGCCGCTCACCAGGATGCGTCCGCTCTGGCCTTTCAGCTCGCCCTGCTGCACCCGCACGCGGTCGTCGGCCAGGATGAGTTTGAGCGTGCCGTCGGTAATCACCACGCCTTCTTCCGGCATGGCAAACCGGATCTGGCTGGCATCGATCTGCCCATCGATGCGGGGCGCAGCCAGGCTGCCGCTGCCCGAGAGTTGCGCGGCCACGCGCGAATCCAGCCGGATGCCGACTGGCAGAAACAGTTTGACCAGACGCAAATCGGGGACGTCGAGCTGAGCCGTCCACGCCAGCGGCGCACTGCGCGGCAGGATGAATCCGGCGCCCGCGCGTTCCAGCGTGGCGCGGCCTTCGGCGCGCAGCTGGCCGGCTTCGCGGCTGGCCGCCTCGACGCGTGCCGTGACACGACTGGCTTCGGCGTTGAGATCGAGCACAAGCGTCGTCAGCCCCAGACTCTGTGCCGGCTCTTTCATGCGCACGTCGCCCGACTGGCGCACGAGGCGCAGCTGGCCGTCGAGGGTGTTGCCGACGCGCAGATTCCAGTCGCCGTTGACCCTGATATCGGTGGTGAAAGGCGGCGCGGTTTCCAGCAGCGTCAGGAACGGTGCCAGCGGCAGGTTGGCGAGCGTGCCACGACTGGCCAGTTGCACACCCTG
>JAIBFE010000286.1 GCA_019459705.1 Thiobacillus sp.
GGGCCGCGCTCACTTTCTTTTCTTATATATCTACTCCCCCACCCGTATCAAGAGCAGCATCGTGAACCAGTAAATGAACAGGCTTATCAGGAAGGACGGCTGCTCTTCCGGCTTGGCTTCGACCGAGACGCCGTTCTTCAGCAGGTCGGACACCATCCAGGGGTCGCTCGGCGCATAGCTGGTGAAGCGCTGGCCGTCGGTGCGCTCGCCCTTGAGCACATTGCCCTCGATCACCACTTTGGTGATCTGCTGCTGACGCACTTCCTCGATGAACTGCGAGTACGGCATCTGCGTCGGCGCGGGGCGCTGCGCGCCTAACTGATTCAACACCGACATCAGCACGACGGCGATAATCAGCCAGACGGCGATATTCTTCGACAAATTGTTCACGTTTACTCCTCAGTGCCAGGTGCAGCACGTTTAATTAAGCGCAGCGCGTTTAGACTCATTCTAAACCTGTTCTTGCGGGCTTGTCACGGTGGATTCCTGCGCCGCAACCGGACGGCGTCCCAGCAGATAGACCTCGGTGCTGCGATCGCGCGAGGAATCGGGTTTGCGGATCAGCACCTGTTCGAATGCCTGCCGCATCTGCGCCCTGAAATCCTCGAAGCCGACCCCCTGGAAGACTTTGACGAGAAAAGCGCCGTCGGGTTTCAGCCAGTTCACTGCAAAATCGAGCGCCAGCTCGCACAACTCGTAATGACGCGCCTGATCCGACAGCATCACTCCACTGATGTTGGGCGCCATATCGCTTAATACAAGGTCAACCCGGCCGGATTGCAACTTTTCTTCCAGCCAGGCCAGCGCGGTGGGCTCGGTGAAGTCGCCCTCCAGGCTCTCGACCCCCGGCATCGGCGCCACCGGCAGCAGGTCGATCGCCAGCACCCTGCCCTGCTTTTTCATCTTCTGCACCGCCACCTGGCACCAGCTGCCGGGCGCGGCGCCCAGATCGACCACGGTCATGCCAGGGCGTAGCAGATGGTCGCGGGCGTCGATTTCGAGCAATTTATAGGCGGCGCGGGAGCGGTAGCCGTCCTGCTGCGCCTTTTTGACGTAGGGATCGGTCACGTGCTCGTGCATCCAGGCACTGCCGGATTTGGTTCGCTTCGGTTTCTGCGCCATGTCTATCCGCTCTATCGGCTACAATCCGCGCTCATTTGAAGGAAAACTGCATGAAATCACTCACGCCCGCACAACGGCAATTTTTGAAGGGGCTTGCCCACGCGCGTCAGCCGGTGGTCATGATCGGCAATCAGGGTTTGACGCCCGCTGTGCTGAAGGAGATCGATCTCGCGCTGAACGCGCATGAACTGATCAAGATCAAGGCCGCCAGCGACGAACCGGACACCCGGCGCGCCTGGCTGGAGGAAATCTGCACCACCACCGGTGCGGCACCGGTCCAGCAAATCGGCAAGGTATTGGTCATTTATCGCGCCGCAACCAAACGCGTCATCGCGCTGCCGGGCTGATTGCCGGCGAACGAGGTTTATCGCGCCAGCCCCGAGCGCCAGACCAGCAGCAGCCCGAGTGCGCTCTGGATCAGATAGAGGATGCTCGACACGCCGTGCCAGCGCGCAAAGCGGTCGGCAAATACGCTCTGCATCACGGCGTGCGGCATGGCCTGGTCTTTCAGACTCTGCATGATGGGCTGGATGCCGAACAGGCCGACCAGGGTCAGCGCCAGCATCAGCGCGACCGCCCAGAAGAACAGGGTTTTCAGCGCCGCGCCGCCGTCGCGCGCGATGCGATAAATCAGCAGATAGGCCGCGGCGGCAATGCCGACCCACGCCATCACCTCGAACAACCTGCCGGCCAGCATCCCGGCCAGTTGCTTGTCGCCCAGGCTGGCGAACAGCACCGGCGCGGCGACATAGCCGATCGCCCACATGCCACCGATCCACAGCACCAGCATCGTGCCGGCGAGGCCGTCCCAAAAGCGCTTCATTTGTATTGGACGTCCAGCACTTCGTACTGACGCACGCCGCCCGGCGCCTGGACGTCGACGCCGTCACCGGCGTACTTTCCGATCAGCGCACGCGCGATCGGCGACGAAACGGAAATCTTGCCATGCTTGATGTCGGCCTCGTCGTCGCCGACGATCTGATAGGTGACGGACTCGCCCGATTCAGCGTCCTCCAGCTCGACCGTTGCGCCGAACACAATGCGGCCATCCGCATCCAGCGTCTTGGGATCGATGATCTGGGCGTTGGACAGCTTGCCTTCGAGGTCGGCGATGCGGCCTTCGATGAATCCCTGCTTTTCCTTGGCGGCATCGTATTCGGCATTTTCCGACAGATCGCCCTGCGCACGCGCCTCGGCAATCGCCTGGATGACAGCGGGGCGCTCCACGCTTTTCAGATGCTGCAACTCGGCACGCATCTTCTCTGCGCCCACGACTGTGATGGGGAATTTGTTCACAAACTTGCCTTTTCAGTTCAGAGCAATCGCTGATGCAGCGACTGCAGGGAATACACTTCGAGTTCGTCGCCGTGCTGCATGCCCATGCAGGCAGCACGCGCTCCGGCCAGCGTGGTGAAGTACACGACCCGGCGTGCCAGCGCTTCGGCGCGAATGGCGTATGAGTCCTTCACTGCCTTCTTGTCCTCGACCACGTTGACGATCAAGTCGATGTCGCCGTTCTTGATCATGTCGACGATATGCGGTCGCCCTTCCATTACCATGTTGACCATCCCCACCCGGATGCCGCCCCATTAGATCCCCTGCGCCGTGCCACGGGTGGCAACCAGGCTGAAGCCGACGTCACGCAACGCCTGCGCCACCTCGACGATGGCGTCACGGTCGCCCGAGCGCACGCTGACGAAAGCGCGTCCACCCGGCTTCGGCAATTCCGAACTCGACGCCAGCTGCGACTTGACGAAAGCCTCGCCGAAGTTGTCGCCCACGCCCATGACCTCGCCGGTCGACTTCATTTCCGGGCCGAGGATGGTATCGACGCCGGGGAACTTGCGGAACGGGAACACCGCTTCCTTGACCGAGAAATACGGCGGGATGATCTCTTTTTCGAAGCTCTGCGACTTCAGCGAAATGCCAGCCATCGCGCGCGCGGCAATCTTCGCCAGCGGTGCGCCGATTGCCTTCGACACATAGGGCACGGTGCGCGACGCGCGCGGGTTCACTTCCAGCACGTACACGGTGTCGCCCTGGATCGCGAACTGCACGTTCATCAGGCCGACGACCTTCAGCGCCTTCGCCATCGCCACCGTCTGGCGGCGCAGCTCGTCCTGAACGTCCTTCGACAGACTGTAGGGCGGCAACGAGCACGCCGAGTCGCCCGAGTGCACACCCGCCTGCTCGATGTGCTGCATGATGCCGCCGATCACCACCTGCTCGCCGTCGGACAGCGCGTCGACGTCGACTTCGATGGCGTCGTTGAGGAAGCGATCGAGCAGCACCGGCGACTTGTTCGAGACTTTCACCGCCTCGGTCATGTAGCGGACGAGGTCGGCCTCCTCGCGCACGATTTCCATCGCGCGGCCGCCCAGCACATAGGACGGGCGCACCACCAAGGGGTAGCCGATCTCGGACGCCATCCGGAGCGCGCTCTCGGGCGTACGTGCGGTACGGTTGGGCGGCTGCTTCAGGCCGAGGTCGTGCAGCATCTGCTGGAAACGCTCGCGGTCCTCCGCGGCGTCGATCATGTCGGGGCTGGTGCCGATGATCGGCACGCCGTTGCGTTCCAGGTCGCGCGCCAGCTTCAGCGGCGTCTGGCCGCCGTACTGCACGATCACGCCGAAGGGCTTCTCGATGCGCACGATTTCCAGCACGTCTTCCAGCGTCAGCGGCTCGAAGTACAGGCGGTCGGAGGTGTCGTAATCGGTCGACACGGTCTCCGGGTTGCAGTTGACCATGATGGTCTCAAAGCCTTTCTCGCGCAGCGCCAGCGCCGCATGCACG
>JAIBFE010000290.1 GCA_019459705.1 Thiobacillus sp.
TGCGCGAAAGCTTTCGGCAGGTTTTGCTGGAGCTCCCCGCCTGTGATTTCGTCGTTCGTCTGATAGTCAAACCGGTTGCGGGCGACGAGGCTCGCGATTTGTCACGTACGTTTAAACGTGCCGGCCACCGGGCCATGGCAAAATGGCCCACCGCACCGGCAGGCGATGCCGTGCCGGAATTCTCCCCCAACTAAACGCGTCCCGTCTCATGGATAACCAGCGGCTGATTCTTTTCATCGTTTTTTCCTTCTCGCTGCTTTTGTTATGGGAAGCCTGGCAGGACAAAAACGCGCCAGCGCCAGCAGTGTCCGCGACGACAAGCGCGCCGGCAACCGGCGCCCCTACCCCTAGCCAGGCCTTGAACGCACCCGCAGCGGCTCCGGCGCAGACCGGTTTTTCCAAGGGCCAGCGCGCCGTGGTGGAAACCGACGTACTGCGTGCCAGCATCGATGCCAACGGCGGCGACCTGCGCGAACTGAAACTGCTGGCGTACCGTGAGACGGAAGACAAGAATCAGGTTTTCACCCTGTTTGAAGAAAGCCAGACACGGCCGTATCTGGCGCAAAGCGGGCTGGTTGGAAAAGGCCTGCCGACGCACCGCAGCGCGTTTCAGTTGAATCCCGGGACCTATCGTCTGGCGGGGGGAGCCGCGCAGCTGGAAGTACCGCTTGTGTGGCATGACCCCGCCAGCGGCGTGCGCGTCGAAAAAACCTATATTTTCAAGCGCGGCAGCTACCAGATCGCGGTCAGAACCCGCGTCGTCAACGGAGGCACCCAGCCCATCGACCTGACGCCGTACTATCAGTTCACCCGTCACGGCGAAGCGCCGCGCGGCGAATCCTTCTTTCTCGTTACCTACACCGGCCCGGCTTTTTATACCGACGCCAAGAAATTCCAGAAAGTCGCGTTCAAGGACATTCAGGCCGGCAAGGCCGAATTCGAGAAATCGGCCAGCAATGGCTGGGTGGGGCTGGTTCAGCACCACTTCGTCTCGGCCTGGCTGCCCGAGGGCAGCGTCAAGCGCGAGTACTATACTCGCGCACTGGGCGACGGCCGGTATTCAGCCGGGGTAATTCTGGCCGAAGGCACGCTGGCGCCTGGCCAGCAAAAAACCTTTACCGTGCCGTTGTACGCCGGTCCGCAAACCCAGACGATGCTGGAAAAAACTGCGCCGGGTCTGGATCTGGCACGCGACTACGGCTGGCTGACACCGTTGGCTTACCCGATTTTCTGGTCGCTGGAAAAAATCGAGCGCATCGTCGGCAACTGGGGCTGGGCCATCATCATCCTGACCATTCTTCTCAAGCTGGCGCTCTACCCGCTGTCGGCTGCAGGCTACAAGTCGATGGCCAAGATGAAGAAGCTGACGCCGCGGCTGCAGCAATTGAAGGAAACCTACGGCGACGACCGCGCCAAGCTGCATCAGGCAATGGCCGAGATGTACAAGACCGAGAAGATCAATCCGCTCGGCGGCTGCCTGCCGATCCTGATCCAGATTCCTGTGTTCATCGCGCTGTACTGGGTGTTGCTGGCGGCGGTGGAAATGCGTGGCGCACCGTGGCTGGGCTGGATTACCGATCTGACCGCGCCCGATCCCTGGTTCATCCTGCCGATCGTCATGGGCATCACCTCGATCCTGCAGGTAAAGCTCAACCCGCAGCCGATGGATCCGATGCAGGCCAAGATCATGATGATCATGCCGGTGGCCTTCACCGTCATGTTCGTCTTCTTCCCGGCCGGCCTGGTGCTGTATTGGGTGGTCAACAACATCCTGTCGATCGCGCAGCAGTGGGCGATCAACCGGCAGGTCGAGGGTGCGCCAGCCAAAAAAGGCTGAGGTTCAGTGCAGGATCAGGTTGTCGAGCCGTTCCGGCCGGTGAACCCAGTATCCCTGCACATAATCGACGCCGAGCGCTTTTAGCCAGGCATAAATGCCTTCGCTATCCACGTATTCCGCAATCACCTTGAGACCCAGGGCGTGGGCGACATCGACCATGGACGCTGTGAGCGCCTGGTCGGTCTTGTCGGTGAGGATGTTGCGGATATAGGTGCCGTCGATCTTCAGATAGTCCAGCGGCAGGCTGCGGATATAGCCATACGAACTGTAGCCACTGCCAAAATCATCCAGCGCGACACGGCACCCCAGTTTTCGAAATTTGCGCAGGGAGCGTACGGCCACGTCCAGGTTGTCGATGGCGGCCGTTTCGGTTACTTCCAGGATGATCTTGCTTGCGAGATGGGGATAACGTGAAATCAGACCGACCATGTCATCGACGTGATTCGTATGGGTCAGGCTGTTGCCGGACAAGTTGACGGACAGGCCGCTCAGCTTTTCAAGTCCGGATGCATTGCGTTCCATCCATTCGAGAACGGATTGCAGCACCCAGGTGTCGAGGTCGTAAATGCGGCCGGTCTGCTCTGCCATGACGACAAAACTCTGGGTGGAATGGCTGGGAACCAGCGCTTCATCCACCCCAAGCAGAATTTCATAATGCGACGGAACCCCCTCGTCGAAAGAAGCAATTTTCTGGCAACGCAAAAACAGCGAAGAGACGGGGAGGGGGTCAATCTGATTCGAGACGGGCGGGACCTTGCTCAGGCAGGACAGATCGAAGCCTGCCTGCTGGCGGATTGCGGCACAGGCCTGGTTGGCGCGACGTAGTACGCTCGAGGGGGTGGGTGACGTTTCTTCGGCCATGACTAGCGGCACCACAGCCCCGATCAACTTCCATTCCGGATGCAGGCTCTCCATTTCGGTCTTGAGCCGGGCAAGCCGGTCCGCCAGGTGGTCCGGATCCTGTTTGGAAAACACCATCATGAACGACACATCGCTCAGCCGGCCGCACTGTTCATTGCTTTCCAGCGCGGCCAGCAGGATTTCACCGGTGCGTTTTTGCATGACAGTCAGTTCGTCCCCCGGCAAGGAAGATAAACCGGGCCGCATGGTAGGGATCTCGATCAAGGCACAGAATGACGGGGGTTCGGAGACCGGGTGCGCGAGGCGCCGCTCCAGTTCATCCATCAGGGCGCTACGCTTGAGGCAACCGCTGGCTGGATCCTGCCAGGTAAAGGTGTGGACGGCATTCAGGCTGGTGGTGAGCGTGGCGTCGGCGATCCGTTCGAGGAAGGGCTCGTCAAAGCTTTCCGCTTCTTCGATCAGACCTTTGTCGAGATCATGCAGGAAGCGGTCTTCGGGAATGTCGAGCAGACTGGAGGCCGAGCGATCGAGCAGGGCCCATTTGCCGTCGTGTTTACCCAGCACTTCATAGGGGATCGCATTCTCATCGTGTTTGACGATGCACCAGTCGGTACTGATGAGGGAGCGGTCGGAGACCAGGGGCCCCAGCCTGTCCAGTTGTTGCGCACGCCGAGATTGCCGGTTGGCGCGCAGCTCGGCGTTGATTTTCAGCAACACGCGGTTGACCTGATCCAGCGCGGCGTCGACGTTTTCCTGCCCCAACAGCCATTGCATGGTGAGGCTCAGGGCGTGGTGAAGCACGGGGTCGAGCAACCGGCCGCTATTGTCTGCGCCCTGATGCAGGGCATCCAGCGCGTTGAGGAGCGTCCATGCCGGGTGGTCGGGCTGGGCTTGATAAGTCAGGCCGTTCAGGGTGAATTCCAGCAACAAACCTTGCGCCTGCAGCATCAGTGCGCGAACCTGGGAAGCCTGCCCCAACTTTTCAGGGCCGGGGTCGGTCGGCGGGGGTTGTCGCATCAGGGCCGATAGCCCTTGCAGGGCAGCCTGATCCAGGTCGGAGAGGCCGCCTAGCGTCTGCCCGACGCCGCTCAGGGGCGTCCCTGCTCCGAGGTTTGACAGGCTCCCCTGAAACAAGCCGCCCGTATCGGTGAGGCCTGCATGGGCAGGCAGGAAATGGCTGAATATACGATCACGGGCAAGCAAAGCGGGTACGGGCGTCCCCGTGGCGTGCGTGCCTGACGGGGTGCTTAGGGGCAAGCGATCGCTCAGTTCACCCAGATTGTCCGTCAGCTTGCCCAGCAGGGTTGCCAATTGGGTGAACTGAATCGAGGTTGTGGCATCGGCAGGCGTGTTTTCCCCTTCTCCTTGGGCGCCAGCGGCCGCTGCGGATATTTTCAGCCATTCCGCCAGGCTGGTAATTTGGCGCGCCTGATGCGTGGACTCGGACGGGGCCTCCTCAAGAACGCGCAGCATGGCCTGGTAAATCTCGAGGGCATGTTCTTGAAAGGCCTGCCCCATCAAGGTGTAGCACAGGACGCGCTGATTGGGGTCCAGTCCGAGCGGGGCTATCAGCGTGGCCAGAATATTCAGGACGGCAGCCGGCTGGTAGGGGTGGTCGATAGGCTTGCTGGCGTGGTTCAGCTGCGTGTAGTGGCGGTTGAATTCATCCGGCAGCGGCTGGATGGATTCGACGACCAGTTGCGCGATGGTGGTGCGGCGGATCCAGTCATCGACCCGTTCCATATCGACCGGGTCGGCCGAATTGGAGGATGACGCATCGGAAAAGCGGTTTTGCAGCTCCGGGTGCATCGGGTAGGCCTGCGTAAACAGCCGGGTAATTTGTGGGCGCAGCGGATTCAGGATGGGCAGCAGGGGACGGCGATCGGGTGGTGCGGTTTCCCCGCCTTGTGGAACCGGGCTGACAGGGGGCGGCGCGGATAACAGCTGATAAAAAACGTCCACCACCGCGTTCATGTGCGCCATGAATTGTGCATGGCAAGCCTGCTGCACTTGCAGGGCTGTCAGGCGAGCCGCCAGGGAGGGTGCATTGCTGCGGTTGACCGACTGCAAGGCGGCGAGAATGGTTGCCGATGCGTTGCGCATGGACAGCAATGCGCGCTGACTTTGAATATTAATGATCAAACCTTTGCAGGAATGATGTTGGCCCTGGACATCAAAATCCAGTTGCGCCGTCTGGCCGACGAATTGCTGCGTCAGCGGGGTGAATTGAAAATCGAATGCCAGGCCCTGGCTCGACAGGCTTGCGATCGAGCCGAAGCACGGCGCTTCGCCGTCTACCTGCAGGACGGCAGGCAATAAGACGGTTCGTGGCGCAAACGAATGCGGTTCAGTCACCGGGTGATTCAAGATTTTGCGAACCGCTTGTTGGGGGGTGGGGTTTCATGGTCATTAATTAACGACCATGCAATCATTAAATTAAGAAGCCAGGCGCGGATACTTGCAGCCCGCTCAGGGTGCTGGCAGGGCCGCGCTACAATGCGTATCGATCACCAAGCGGTTTTCATTCTGCCTTTTTACCTTGTCGATGCCCCTTGCCGCCAGATCCCCCTCTAATCTGATCGCCGCCATTGCGACCGCTCCCGGACGGGGTGGGGTGGGCGTGGTGCGGGTGTCGGGGGCGGATATTACGCCGCTGGCCAAGGCGTTACTGGGGCGGGTGCCCGAGCCGCGGCATGCCACCTTCAGCCGCTTTTACGACGGCGATGGCGGGGTGCTGGACGAGGGCATCGCGCTCTATTTTGCCGCACCGCACTCTTTTACCGGTGAGCAGGTGCTGGAGCTGCAAGGGCATGGCGGGCCGGTGGTGCTTAATCTGATCCTGCAACGCTGCATCGAACTCGGCGCACGGCTGGCCGCGCCGGGCGAGTTCACCCGGCGCGCGTATCTCAATGGCAAGCTCGATCTGGCGCAGGCGGAGGCGGTGGCGGATCTGATCGATGCGGCGTCGACCGAGGCAGCCCGCTCGGCGGTGCGTTCTCTGTCGGGCGCGTTCTCGGAGCGGGTGAATGCGTTGCAGGAAGACGTCACGCGCCTGCGCATGCTGGTCGAGGCGACGCTCGACTTTCCCGAAGAAGAGATCGACTTTTTGCGTGACGCCGACGCCTTTGGCCGTCTCGACCGCATAACGGCGGCGTTGCTGGCGGTGCGCGTGCAGGCGAAGCAGGGCGCGCTGCTGCGCGAGGGGCTAACGGTGGTGCTGATCGGGCAGCCGAACGTCGGCAAGTCGAGCCTGCTGAACCAGCTGGCCGGGTTCGAGGCGGCGATCGTCACCGAGGTTGCCGGAACGACCCGTGACACTGTGCGCGAGGCGATCCAGATCCAGGGCGTGCCGCTGCACATCATCGATACGGCAGGCTTGCGCGAGACTGACGATGCGGTGGAAAAAATCGGCATCGCGCGCACCTGGGCCGCACTGGAAAAGGCCGACGTGGCCTTGTTGCTGGTGGACGCCGCGCATGGCCTGGGCGAGCGCGAGGCGGCGATCCTGCAACGCCTGCCTGCGGTTGCGCGACTGACCATTCACAACAAGATCGACGTCACTCTTGATGCGCCGCGCGCGGCGGGTGACGAAATCTGGCTGTCCGCCAAAACCGGCGCCGGAGTCGAACTGTTGCGCGACAAGCTGCTCGAGGCGGCCGGCTGGCAGGCGGCGGGCGAGGGTGCGTTCATGGCGCGTGCGCGTCATCTGGATGCGCTCAGCTGTGCCGGAGGCCATCTCACTGCCGCGCGCGAGTCGGCCGCGCAGCTCGAGCTTTTTGCCGAAGAGTTGCGGTTGGCGCAAGCCGCGCTGTCGGAGATCACCGGCGAATTCACCGCCGACGATCTGCTGGGCGAAATCTTCAGCAAATTCTGCATTGGCAAGTGAGCGGGCGGCCATGTTGAGCTGGCGCGGCATCTACGAAGAACTCAAGTCCCATCGCCGGCGCCTGCTGCTGGCCAACCTTGTCGCCTTGCTGGCGGTGGCGGCTTCGGTGCCCGTGCCACTGCTGTTGCCGCTGATGGTCGACGAGGTGCTGCTGCACCATCCGGGCAAGATGGTCGCCGCCATCGGCGCGTGGTTTCCGCCAGCGTGGCACGGCCCGCTGCTTTTCATTGGCGCGGCGCTTCTGCTCACGGTGGCGCTGCGGCTGACGGCCATCCTGCTTAACGTGTGGCAGGGGCGCAGCTTCTCGTTGCTGGCGAAGGACGTTGTGTACCGCATCCGTGTGCGCATGCTGAATCGCCTGTCAAAAATTGCCCTGTCGCAGTTCGAGACAGTGGGGGCGGGCCGGGTAACCTCGCATTTCGTCACCGACCTGAACGCCATCGACAGCTTTCTCGGCGCGTCGGTTTCGGGCTTGGTGGTATCGGTGCTGACGCTGGTCGGTGTCGCCGGCGTGCTGTTCTGGATGCACTGGCAACTGGCGTTGTTCATCCTGCTGCTGAACCCTGTCGTGATCCTGTTCTCGACCCGGCTCGGCAAGCGGGTGAAGGACCTGAAGAAGTTCGAGAACCGCGCGTTCGAGGTGTTCCAGGATGCGCTTGCTGAAACCCTCGATGCGCTGACCCAGATTCGCGCGATGAACCGCGAGAAGCACTACCTGGCGCGGGTTACCGACAAGGCCGCCGATATCCGCCAGCACGCCGCAGCGTTCGCCTGGAAGTCGGATGCGATGAGCCGGTTTTCTTTCTTCGTGTTTCTCGCCGGCTTCGACGCTTTCCGCGCCGGCGCGATGCTGATGGTGGTGTTTTCCGACCTGTCCATCGGCGAGATGCTGGCGGTGTTCGGCTACCTGTGGTTCATGATGACGCCGGTGCAGGAGCTGGTGAACATGCAGTACGCCTGGTATGCCGCCAACGCCGCGCTGGGGCGCATCAACGCGCTGCTCGGCCTCGCTGGCGAACCGCAGCATCCGGCACTGCACAATCCCTTCGCCGGCCAGTCCACCGTCGGCATCGCGCTGGAGCACGTGAGCTTTGCCTACGAGGAAGGCGAGACGGTGCTCGACGATGTCAGCCTGCAAGTGGCGCCGGGCGAGAAGGTGGCGCTGGTGGGTGCCTCCGGCGGCGGCAAGTCGACCCTGGTGCAGGCGCTGCTGGGGCTGTATCCGGTGAAGTCCGGGCGGATTGTTTACGGCGACGTGCCGGTGACCCAGATCGGTTGGGAGACCGTGCGCGAGCACGTCGGCGTGGTGCTGCAGCACCCGGTGCTGTTCAACGACAGCGTGCGCGCCAATCTGACGCTGGGTCGCGAGGCCGTCGACGCCACGCTGTGGCAGGCGCTCGAGATCGCCCAACTGAAGGAGTACATTGCCGAACTGCCGCACGGGCTGGACACCGTGGTGGGGCGTCAGGGCGTACGCATGTCCGGCGGCCAGCGGCAACGGCTGGCGATTGCGCGCATGATCGTCGCCAACCCCAGCATCGTCATCCTCGACGAGGCCACTTCGGCCCTCGACAGCGACACCGAGCGGCATCTGCACCAGGCGCTGAGCGGATTTCTGGCCGGGCGCACCACCCTCATCATTGCCCACCGCCTGTCGGCGGTGAAGCAGGCCGACCGCATCCTGGTGTTCGAGAACGGCCGCGTCGTGGAGGAAGGCGCTCACGACGAGTTGATCGACCGCGGTGGGCTGTACCACAAGCTCTACCACCACGCCTGAAAATAAAGCTCGGGAAAATCAGCATTTCCTGATACACTCCACCGAGTTGTGCATACAGCAGTGGGCAGGTTGGGTTTTCCGCCGTGCCTCGGGACTGTTCTCACAGCCCCATCGTCTTCGACCTCTCTTTTGTGCCGCCGGCAGCATTTCCAGGCCGGCAGTGACAAGTCTTGTGGTTGGCGCCGATGTGATCGACGCGACCCGTTG
>JAIBFE010000361.1 GCA_019459705.1 Thiobacillus sp.
GGAAGTTTTGCGGCGCCTGCCCGAGGCGGTCGACCAGATGTCCGAGCCGATGTTCGCGCAGGACGCGGTGGCGGTGTATCTACTGGCCGAACAGGTCAGCAAGACCGTGAAAGTGGTGCAGAGCGGGCAGGGCGCCGACGAGGTGTTCGGCGGCTATTTCTGGTATCCGCGCATGGCGGCGGAAACATCCGGCTCGGCGCTCGATCGTTTTCGTCGCCACTACTTCGACCGCGATCACGACGAGTTCCTCGACATGGCCATGCCGGCGTATCACGGCCCCGACTACACGGCGGAAATCATTGCCGCGCATCTGGCGGAACCTTTCGCCGACGAATTCATCGATCAGGTATTGCGCATGGATACGACCATGCTGATCACCGACGATCCGGTGAAGCGGGTCGACAACATGACCATGGCGTGGGGACTCGAAGCGCGCGTGCCTTTCCTCGATCACCATCTGGTGGAGCTGGCGGCATCGATGCCGTCCGAACTCAAGCTGGCGTCGGAAGGCAAGCACGTGCTGAAGATCATCGCGCGCGGGCTGGTGCCGGATGCGGTGATCGACCGCAAGAAAGGCTACTTTCCCATGCCGGCGCTCAAATTTGTACGCGGAGAATTCTTGAACTTCATGCAGGACATCCTGAATTCGCAGGCCTGCCGCGAGCGCGGTCTGTATCAACGCGCCTACGTGGACACGCTGCTGGACGCGCCGGAGCAGCACCACACCCGCATCCAGGGCAGCAAGCTGTGGCATCTGGCGCTGCTCGAATACTGGCTGCAAAAAAATGCGTAGCGTCCTTTTCCTGCTGGCGGCGCTGGCGATGGCTTCCGTCCACGCCGAAAGCGATTTCGACAGCTGGCTTGCCGACTTCCGCAAAGAGGCGGCGGCGCAGGGCATTTCCGTCGCCACGCTCGACGCCGCACTGACCGGCGTGATGCCGGTCGAGCGCGTGATCGAACTCGACCGCCGCCAGCCGGAGTTCCTGCAGACCTTTGCGGATTACCTGGGGCGGCGCGTCACCCCGACGCAGGTCGCGCGCGGCCAGGCCTTGATGGCAGAGCATGCCGCGCTGCTCGACGCGGTCGAGCAGCAATACGGCATCCCGAAAGCGGTGCTGGTGGCATTCTGGGGGCTGGAAACCAATTACGGCGCCACGCTCGGCAGTCTCAACATCCCGGCCAGCCTCGCCACGCTTGCCTTCGACGGCCGCCGCAGCGCGTTCTTCCGCAGCCAGCTGCTCGATGCGCTGCGCATCATCGATGCCGGCCACGTCGCCGCCATCGACATGAACGGTTCATGGGCCGGCGCGATGGGACACATGCAGTTCATGCCGTCGACCTTCCGCGCCTATGCGGTCGATGCCGATGGCGATGCCCGTATCGACCTGTGGCAGTCGC
Source organism: Thiobacillus sp. (assembly GCA_019459705.1). Classification (GTDB taxonomy): domain Bacteria; phylum Pseudomonadota; class Gammaproteobacteria; order Burkholderiales; family Thiobacillaceae; genus Thiobacillus. The sequence goes on from JAIBFE010000361.1 coordinate 1,399, forward strand.
TGCCCGACGCCATGCATTCGGCGGCGAACTATCTCGGCCGCGCAGGCTGGCGCGCGGGCGAGCCGGTGGCGCTGGAGGTGCGGTTGCCGGAAGGCTTCGACTGGCGCAAAGCTCGCGTGGCGCACCGCCTGCCCGTTGCCGAATGGACGGCGCGCGGCGTGCAGGCAGCGGATGGTGCCGCGCTGCCGATGGTCGCCGGCCCGTCCGGAATCGTGCTGCCGCAAGGCTGGCAGGGACCGGCCTTCATGGTGTTCGACAACTTCGACGTGGTGATGCAATGGAACCGCTCGGTGAATTACGCGCTGGCCGTGGCCCAGATGGCGCACGCGCTGGTGGGCGGCAGTACGCTGATTGGGGGGGCCGGCGAGGCGGGCGCGCTCAGCATCGTGCAGGTGGAAATGCTGCAGCGCGAGTTGAACGAACTGGGTTTCGATACCGGCACGCCGGACGGCCTGCTCGGCCCGCGCACCCAGAGCGCCATCCGGCGTTATCAGGTCGTGCACGGCCTGCCGGCAGACGGCTATCCCGCGCCCAGCCTGCTGGCGCACGTCGAGCAAGCCCACGCTGCTGCGGTGAAGGCGGGCAAGCTCGCCCCGGTGTCTGGCCCCACCTTTGCCGAGCCGGCCAGCCAGCCCTGAATCGGGCGTTCGCAGCGCCCGCCTGTGTTATTTTTTGCGCATTCGATTCGGGAGAACAAGGTGAGCGATGCGCGCAATGTATTGGGCGGCCTGCTGCAGGTGTGCAGCGTGTCGCCGATGACCGGCTTCGTGCGGGATGGCGTCTGCCATACCGGGCCCCATGACATGGGCAGCCACACGGTGTGTGCGCAGATGACCGAGGCCTTCCTCGATTATTCGCTGCAGCGCGGCAACGATCTCGTCACGCCCGTGCCGGAATACGATTTCCCGGGCCTGAAGCCCGGCGACCGCTGGTGCGTGTGCGCCGCGCGCTGGCTGGAGGCCGCCGAGGACGGGGTCGCGCCGCCGGTGGTGCTCGACGCCACCCATGAGCGCGCCTTGCGCAAGGTGTCGTTGGCCGACCTGCAATATCACGCCCTGCGCGCCCCCGAGGTTCCCAATCCATGAGCCTGCAATGCTGGAAATGCGGCGCCAGCCTGGCGGGCATGCTGCTGCCGCTGTCGCTCCGCGAAACCTGCCCCAGCTGCCGCGCCGACCTGCACGTGTGCAGGATGTGCCGTCACTACGATGCGCACCGTTCCGGCCAGTGCCGCGAACTGGCGGCCGAACGTGTGGCCGACAAGACGCGCGTCAATGATTGCGGCTGGTTCGTGCCGCGGCCCGAGGCCTACAAGGGCGGCGGCGCGGCGATGGCGCAGACCAGCCGCAGCGCGCTCGATGCCCTGTTTGCCGGGCGGCACGACGACGAAACCGCCAAGCCTGATTCGCCTGCTTCGCTCGACGACCTGTTCGAAAAATAGTCGCTCAGGGCTGCAGTACGGTGAGGTAGGCCGCCAGATTGCGGATGTCCGTATCCTTGAGGTTGCGCGTATACGCGGCCATCCTCGGATCGACGCGTTCGCCGTTGCCGCTGCGGTAGCGCGTCAGGGCGTCCTCCAGATATTTCACCTGCTGTCCGGCCAGCCGCGGAATCGTGTCGGTTCCGCGGCCGTCCGCACCGTGGCAGCTGACGCACAGCTTGTCGTACAGACGCTTGCCCGCCGCGCTGTGCGTGCGTGCAGCAGCCGGTTTCCGCACAACAGGCTGCTGCGACAGGAACAGCGCGACAGCGATCCGCTCGTCCGGGGTGAGTGCCTTGATCATCCCCTCCATGAAGGCCGACGACTTGCGCTGTCCGAGGGTGAACTTGTTCATCTGTTCCAGCAGGTAGCCGGCATTCTGGCTCGCCAGGTTGGGTACTTCGGGCAGCACGCTGTTGCCGCCGGCACCATGGCAGTGGCGGCAGACCGCCGCGCTCTGCTGTCCGCGGCGGAGCGCCTCGGACAGGCTTCCCGGGTCTCCGCTGATCTGCTTCATCTGCGCGTGCAGCGCCGCAGGTGTAGGCTCGGCGGAGGTGTCCCCGGCGGTGGCCGGGGCGGCAGCGGTGAACAGGGCAATCAACATCAAGCGAAGCAGGCGGGCGTACGAGGGCGTGGACATGAGCAAGGCACTAAAAAGATAAACAGATCGACAATATAACGTTGATTACGGCGCCCAGCCGGCAAGCTTGAGCAAAAAATCGAGTCCGTTCGTGTTCAGGGGTTGGCTGCGGGGGCAGGCCGGCGAAGCTGCCGGAGCGCCTGCCATTCGTAGAGCGACAGACCCGCGCCGATCAGCGCGATGCCGACCCAACCGCGCGCTGGGATGAATTCGGCGTTGAGCGTCTGCCCCAGCAGCAGCGCCGCCACCGGCGTCACCAGCATGATCAGCGCAACGCGTCCGGCGTCGAGATGCTTGATCACGTAGTAATACAGCGTGAACCCCACCACCGAACCCAGCACGCCGAGATAGACGATGGCCGCGCCGGCACGCAGCGTGATGTCGGGCGGCAGCTGCGCGGCATCTGCCAGTAGCCAGGCCAGCACGAACAGCGGCATCGCCACCCCGAGCGAGCCGGTGGTGATGGCGAGCGACGAAGCACGCAGGTTCAGCCGTTTGATCCACACCAGACCCAGCGCCTGCACCGTCATCCCGGCCACCACCGCGGCGGTGCCGAGCGTGGCGGTGCCGTCGCCCGGCCACGGCTGGCCGAAAATCAGCCACAAGCCGGTCAGCGCGATGGCCAGTCCTGTAATGCGCTGCGGCGTGAGTGTGCGCTCACCCAGCCACAATGCTGCGAACACGCCGGTGAGCAGCGGCGACAGGCCGAAGATCACCGAAATCAGCCCCGACGGAATATGCAGCGCCCCCCAGTAGGTGAGCAGCATCGACACGCACAGCGACAGGCCGCTGATCGCATACAGCCGACGTGCAGCCGGCGTGAAGGGAAACGCGGTGCGGGTGGCGAAGAGCAGCAGCACGCAGATCGCCAGTCCGATCAGCATGCGCGCCATCACGGCGAAACTGAAGCTGGCTCCCTGCGCGCTCCACTGGATGGCGAGCGGCGTGGTGGACCAGATCAGGATGACGCCGAGATAGGCGGCGGGGACGGACATCGGCGCCGGCCGGATCAGAGCATGAAATCGCCCGCGCGCTCGGGCTGATACGGGATGTCGACGATGCGCGCACGCACGGTCTGTCCGTTCGGCGCCAGCCATTCGATCTGCTGGCCGACCGCCAGACCCAGCACCGCGACGCCGGCGGGCGCGGCGACCGATAGCTGGTCCGGCTGGCCGGTGAAATCGCGCGGGTACACCAGGGTCGCCTCCACTTCGCGCCCGGCGGGTTCGACCACGAAGCGCACGCGCGAATTCATCGTCACGACGTCGGGCGGCATCGCTTCGGCGCGGGCGATCTGCGCGCGGTCGAGTTCCTCGCGCAGCGCCCCCACGCCGGGCTGGCTGTCCGGCAACGTGGCGAGCATGGCTTCGAGGCGTTCCAGATCGCGCTCGGATACGGTGATGGCGGGGCGGGTCGTGATTTCCATGGCGGTCTCCTGCGGCAACCACAAAAATCAAAACCGCCCGGGCCGAAGCCCGGGCGGTGTTGCCCAAAACTATAGCACCGAAGAGGGGGCGGAGCCACCCTGCGGTGAAGGGTCGCCCGCCTGGAAAGTGATCTCCGCTTCGATGACGGTGACCGCGGCGCCTGAAAGCAGCACGCGGTCGCCCTTCAACTCGCAGGTGAGGCTGCCGCCACGCTTCGAAACCTGCCGCGCGGACAGGAGGCGCTTGCCCAGCCGGCCCGCCCAGTAGGGGGCCAGCGTGCAATGCGCGGAGCCGGTGACGGGGTCTTCGGGGATGCCGAGCCGGGGGGCGAAGAAGCGGCTGACGAAGTCGTCCGAACTGCCGGGGGCGGTGATGATCACGCCGCGCAGATCCAGCGTGCCCAAGAGGGCAAAATCGGGCCGGATGCCGCGAACGGTCGCCTCGCTGTCGAAGACCGCGAGGTAATCGTCGGCGCGCAGCACCTCGAGCGGCTGCCGGCCAAGCGCCTTGGCGAGAAGTTCGACACTGGCGCACGGGGTCGGCGGACGGGCCGGGAAATCCATTTCCAGCACATCGCCCTCCCGTTTCACGGTGAGCGCGCCGCTGCGTGTTTCGAAGGTGATGACCTGTCCGCGGTGGCCGAGATGCTCGAAAAGCACGTGGGCCGTCGCCAGGGTGGCGTGGCCGCACAGGTCGACCTCACTGGCCGGCGTGAACCAGCGCAAGCGAAAGCCTGTGTCCGACGGCACGAAAAAGGCGGTTTCGGCGAGATTGTTTTCCTCCGCGATGGCCTGCAGCAGGCCATCGTCCAGCCAGCGCTCCAGTGGGCACACCGCGGCGGGATTGCCCTCGAATGCGCGGGTGGCGAAGGCATCGACCTGATATTGCCGGATCTTCATGCCTGCTCGCCGATGAGGGTCCGCAGACTTTCGGCGGCGATCTCGCGCACGTCTGCATCGTCGTCGGCGATGCGTGCCTCCAGCCACGGCTTCGCCGCCACGTCTCCACTGAGACCGAGGTAATGGCAGGCGTCCGCACGCACCCGCGCATCCGCGTGCTGCGACAGGTCGCCCAGCCGCGGCACCAGCGTGTGCAGGGTGTCGCTGCCGGCAAAGTTTTCCAGCAGCACGCCGGCACCCAGCCGCACGTTGAGGCTGGCCTCGACGTTGCCGACGATGGGCAGCACCGCGGCGAGCAGCGCGGGGTCGGCCTCGATCGCCGCCTGCGCGCGCGGCAGCTGGCCTTCCTTCAGCAGCATGTGAAAGTAATCGGCGAGCCCGTCCTCGCTGTCGGCCTTGGCCGCCCACTCGGCGAGTTCGGCCTTGCCGTGCGCGCCGGCGAGTTCGATGCGGCCGATACGCACCCACGGCACCGAGCGTACGCCGAGCGATTGTCCGATTTCAGGATGCTGCTCGAGGTTGACCGCTTCGAGGCGGCCGATCGTGCCCTGCTTCACCAGATCGGCGAGCGCGGCGAGCACTGCCGGGCAGTGCGGGCAGTGGGGGGAGAGCAGCAGCAGGGCATCGGGTGCGGGCATGTCGGGGAAGATTCGGCGGATAATCGGTGCATGGAATTTACCATCCTCCCCGTCACCCCGTATCAACAGAACTGCTCGCTGGTGTGGGATGCGCAGGGCCGCGCCGCGCTGATCGATCCCGGCGGCGAGGCCGAGCGCCTGCTGGCCGACGTGGCGCAGCGCGGCCTCACGCTGGAAAAGATCCTGCTCACCCATGGCCACCTCGACCACGTCGGTGCGGCGGTGGAGCTGCGCGATGCGCTCGGCATTCCCATCATCGGCCCGCAGCACGACGAGCAGTTCTGGCTCGACCTGCTGCCGCAGCAGGCCGAACTGTTCGGCTTTCCGCCTGCGGTGGTGTTCACGCCCGACCAGTGGCTGGAAGACGGCGATCGGGTGGCGGTGGGCGCGATTCATTTCGACGTCCTGCACTGCCCCGGCCACACCCCCGGCCACGTGGTGTTCTACCAATCCGAGGCGCGGCTCGCCTTCGTCGGCGACGTGCTGTTCAAGGGCTCGATCGGCCGCACCGATTTTCCGCGCGGCGACCATGAAGCGCTGCTGGCCGCCATCCGCGAAAAACTCTTTCCGCTGGGCGACGACGTGCGCTTCGTGCCGGGGCATGGTGCGATGTCCACGTTCGGGCATGAGCGGCGCGAGAATCCCTTCGTCGGCATGGCAGCCGAATAAAAGGCCCGGGCCGTTCAGGCCGAGCGGGTCGATGCGTGGTGTTTAAAGCGGCGTGATGGCGCCGACGATCGCGCCGGCGGCATCCGCCGTGGCGTGGCCGCGATCGCGCCGCGGGTTGTACTCGACGATTTCCATGGCCACGAAGGCCGGGTCGCCGCGCAGGCGGGACAAGGCGGCGGCGAGTTCGGCGCGGCGCAGGCCGCCGGGAACGGGCGTGGTCACCCCCGGCTCCTCGTCCGGGTCGAGGGCGTCGAGATCCACGCTCACGCCGAAGCCGGCGGTGCCCTGCCGCACGATGGCGAGCGCGTCGTCGAACACACTGGCCAGCCCACGCTGCCGGACTTCGTCCATGTCGAACACCCTCACCCCCAGCCGGTGCAGCAGCGCGGCCTCGCCTGCTTCGAAACTGCGCACGCCGATCAGGCATGCGTGCTCGGGGCGCAGCTTGGCTTGCGGTCCGTCGATGGCGGTGAGCGCCGCTTCGCCGTGGCCAAGCAGCACGGCGAGCGGCATGCCGTGAATCTGCCCGCTCGGCGTGGTGGCGAAGGTGTGGCTGTCCATGTGGGCGTCGATCCAGATCAGGCCGATCGGGCCGCGCTCGGCCAGCGCATGATGCACGCCGCTCCAGGTGCCGATGGCGCAGGAATGGTCGCCGCCCACCACCAGCGGGAAATGACCCGCCTGCAGCACCGCTTCCACTTCCCCCGCCAGTTGTGCGCTCAGTGCCGCCACTGCCTGCAGCGGCGTGTCCTGCTGCGCGCGCGGCACGCGCAGGATCGCGTCCCATTCCACATGCTGCAGCGGCGTGTCGTGAAACGCCCGGTAACGGCGCAGCGCATCCGGTCCCGCGGCGCTACCGGGATCGGATGCGCCGGCGCTGCTGGCGGCGCCGATGACGATGAGGCTGCGGCGCGGTGTGGAGGTCGGCTTCATGGCGTCAGCCCGGGCCCATTACTTCACCCAGACGTGGGATTCGATTTCGGTGATGCGGCCGTCTTCCATGATCGCGCTCACGCCCAGGATCCGGCAATCGTCCTGCCCGGGCACCGGCAGCGGCTGGTTCAGATTCGAGTAGACCTTGATCCGCATCGCCCGGTCGGAAAGCTCGTAGACATATTCGACGCGGACCGGGACGATCATGGCCCGCTCGATCCTGTGGCCGAACACCTCCAGCTCTCCGCGATCCACCGCCTGCAGGAAGCGCTCGACCAGGCTGTCCGGATCCTCGATCCTGGGCGTGTCGGGATTGATCAGATGCCTGGGCACGGGCAGCGCAGCCTGCGCGGCATCCAGCGCGGTCGTGGACAGCAGCAATGCGCCGAAAAACGGCTTCATGAGGCTGCGAAGAAGACGGTTTTCGATGCGGGCTGCGTGCGTGCTCATCCCAGCCCGCCCAGGTTCACGTACTTGGTTTCCAGGTATTCGGCTATGCCGCTGCGGCCGCCTTCGCGCCCCAGCCCCGACTGCTTCACCCCGCCGAAGGCGGCCTCGGCGGTGGAGATCACGCCGGCGTTGATGCCCACCATGCCGTAGTCGAGCCGCTCCGCCAGCCGCCAGGCGCGCCCGAGGTCGCGCGTGTAGGCGTAGGCCGCGAGGCCGAACTCGGTGTCGTTCGCCATGCGGATCGCCTCGGCCTCGTCGGCGAAGCGGATCAGCGGCGCCACCGGGCCGAAGGTCTCGTCTCGGCAGATCTGCATGGCGGGCGTGCAGCCGGCGAGCACCGTCGGCTGGAAGAACTGCCCGCCGAGCGCGTGGCGGGCGCCGCCGGCCAGTAGCGTCGCGCCGTGCGCCAGTGCGTCGGCGATGTGGGCCTCGACCTTCTGCAGCGCGGCAGGATTGATCAGCGGCCCGGTCTCCACGCCCGGCGTGAAGCCCTCGCCCACCTTCAGCTGCGCCACCGCGGCGGCGAATTGTTCGGCGAAGGCGTCGTGGATTTTTTCCTGCACGAACACCCGGTTGGCGCACACGCAGGTCTGTCCGCTGTTGCGGTATTTGCTGGCGAGCGCGCCCGCTACCGCCGCGTCGAGATCGGCGTCGTCGAACACGATGAAGGGCGCGTTGCCGCCGAGTTCAAGCGACACATGCTTGAGCGTGGCGGCGCTCTGCGCGAGCAGCTGCTTGCCCACCGCGGTCGAACCGGTGAACGACACCTTGCGCACCAGCGGGTGCGACGTCAGCACGCCGCCGATGGTTTTTGCATCGCCGGTCACCACGTTCAGCACCCCCGGCGGCAACCCCGCCCGCTGCGCCAGCTCGGCCAGCGCCAGCGCGGTGAACGGCGTCTGCGACGCCGGCTTCGCCACCACCGTGCAACCGGCAGCGAGCGCCGCGCCGGTCTTGCGCGTCAGCATCGCGGCGGGAAAATTCCACGGCGTGATCAGCGCCGCCACGCCCACCGGCTGCATCAAGGTGAACATGCGGCGGTCCGCCCACGGCGACGGCACCACGTCGCCGTAGACGCGCCGCGCCTCCTCGGCGAACCACTCGATGAAGCTCGCCGCGTAGTCGATTTCGCCGCGCGCTTCGCTCAAGGGTTTACCCTGCTCGCTCACCATGATGGCGGCGAGATCGTCACGGTTGGCGAGGATCAGGTCGAACCAGCGGCGCAGCAACTGCGCGCGGGTTTTTGCGGGGGTGTCGCACCAGCCGGGAAAGGCCGTGTGTGCGGCTTCGATGGCGCGTTCGACATCGGTAGCGGTGCAACGTGGCGCATGGCCGACGGTTTTCGCATTGGCCGGGTTGTGGACGGCAAAGGTCGCGTTGTCGGTGGCATCACGCCATTCGCTGCCGATCAGCGTTTGTTGCTTGAACAAAGTGGGGTCGGTGAGTTTCACTTAAGCTTCATTCTGCGGATTACCGCTGTACTTAGGCCACTGGTTATAGCCGATAGCGGGATTGTTTGCCTGCAGTAGGATGATGTACTCGACCTCTTTACGATTCACCTCAGAGTCGGACGCGGTTTCAGACTCCCAAAGAATTTCTCGTCTTATGGTGAAGGCGCGACGTTGTTCGCGAGTGAAGTCCTTGGCAATGAACGCATCACTCGCGCTTCCAAAGTAGTTGATGCTGTCGGTCAGGTCTTTGCCGACATAGATCTTGCTGTTCGGATAGGTGATCTTGTAGATCACTTTCATATGCTGAGTCGTCCAGCCAAAACGATGCGCTAGTGCTCGGCCCCAGCAACCAACGCTTCAAGCAGGTTGACCAGCTCCGTCGCATCGCTCGCAGGCAACTGCCGCACAGTAATCCCACGCGTCGCGCACACGTCAGCATCGACCGCAGCGGGACCGGTGACGACGATGCGGGTGAGCTTGTGCAACTGCCCGATCGCCTCCGCATCTATCGGACACGCATGCGTAATCGCGGTGGTCGCCCAGAACAGACGCGGAACGAGGTCGGCTGCATCGGTGTCCGGGTATTCGCTCCAGTTGTGGTCGAAGGCCGGAATCGGCAGGACGTCCGCGGTGAACGCGGCGCGGTCGAGAAAGACGACGCGCTCCTTGCCGCTCACTTGCCGTTGCCGAGATTCTCGCCGGTCAGCCGCTGGAGCGCGCGCATGATCGCCGACGAATCCAGCTCGCTGTCGCCGGCGCCCATCAGCGCGTTCATCTGCTGGGCGATCAGCGCGGCGCCGGGCAGCGGGGTGGCGGTTTCCTGAGCGTTGTCCATGACGATGGCCATGTCCTTGTGGTGCAGCTTCACCTTGAAGCCGGGCTTGTAGTTGGCGTCGAGCATGCGCTGGCCGTGGACGTCGAGGATGCGGCTGCCGGCGAAGCCTCCCATCAGCGCCTCGCGCATCTTGACCGGGTCGACGCCGTTGCGTCGTGCCAGCAAAATCGCTTCTGCCACGCCTTCGAAGGTGAGGCCGACGACGATCTGGTTGCAGCATTTGACGACCTGGCCGGCGCCGTGGCCGCCGACGTGAACGATGTTCTTGCCGAGGATTTCGAACAGCGGACGCACTTTTTCGAAGATCGGCGCTTCGCCGCCGACCATGATCGACAGCGTGCCTTCGCGGGCGCCGGTTTCGCCGCCCGACACCGGCGCGTCGAGCATGTGGACGCCGCGTTCGGCCAGCGCGGCGGCAATGCGGCGGGTGGCGGCGGGCGACACGGTGCTCATGTCGACGACGATGTGGCCGGGGCGGGCGCCGTGCACCAGGCTGCGGTCGCCGAGGATGATCTGCTCGACGTCGGTGGTGTCGGAGACAACGGTGAAGGTGATGTCGCATTCGGCGGCGACTTCGGCCGGCGTACCCTTGCCGAGCGCGCCCATCACCAGGATGGGTTCGATGCGGTCGAAGCGGCGGCCGTAGACGGTCAGTTGGTGGCCGGCGCGCAGCAGGTTCTCCGCCATGGGGCGGCCCATGATGCCGCTGCCGATGAATCCGATTTTCATGATGCGATGCCTTTCACGACGACAAGCCAGAATGGCAGCGTAACCAATCCCACCAGCGTTGACCAGCCCATGATGAGACCTGCCAGACGGGTGTCCAGGCCAAACCTGTCAGCCAGTGCGATGACCATGACCATGGTCGGCATGGCGGCTTCCAGCACGCCCGCCTCGCCGGGCTCGGTGAGCGGTCCTGGCCACGCCAGCGCGATGCCGAGCGCCAGCAGCGGCATCAGCGCGAGCTTGATGCCGAGCGCGACAAAGACGGCTTTTTGCGGACGCAGGTCATGCCACGGAATGGTGAGTCCCAGCACGAACAGCATCAGCGGAATGGTCGGGCTGCCGGCCCAGCGTGCGGCTTCCACCAGCGGATCGAGCGCCAGGCCGGAGAGGTTGGCCGCGATGCCGGCGGCGAAGCCCCACACCGGCGGCAGTGTCAGCCACATTTTCAGGAAGGAGGCGTGCTCGGTGTGCTTGCCGCAGCGGAAGGCGATCCACACGCCGAGCGACCACACCAGCGGGGTGGTGGAGAGCATGTCGGCGAAGAAGGGATAGCGTGCGCCCGATTCGCCGAACACCGTGGTGAGGAAGGGATAGCCGAAGAACAGCACGTTGCCGAAGCCGGACGCCAGCATGATGGCGCCGCGCGCAGGATTCGACAGGCCGCGCCCGAGCGGGGTGGCGAACAGCGCCAGCGCGGCGAGTCCCAGCCCGAAGAGGGTGGCGGCGCCGAGGATCAGCGGCACCTGCAGGATGCCCAGGTCGACGGTGGCGGATGCGCCCGCCGCGAAGAACAGCATGGGCGCGAAGAAGTTCAGCACCAGCCGGTTGATCTCGCCACGCAGGCCGACGATGGAGATGCCGGTCTGCCAGCGTGGCCAGATGCCGCCGGCGGCGATCAGCAGCGACAGGGGCAGCAGCGTTTTCAGCAGCAGTTGCTGCGCGAGGTCGGGCGACATGCAAAGGAAGGCGGGCATCTGGGGCGCCCATCATAACGCCGCCGCGTTGCCCGGGTGCGGAACGCGCTTCCCAAATGAAATCGGGCTTTCAGGGGCGTGTGCCCGTGAAAGCCCGATGTGCCCGAGCGGGGGAGATCAGGTGCGTGAGGCGGGGAGGTGGCGGTTGTCGACGCGGTGCGACAGGCTGCCGGACTCCAGCCACTCCTTGATTCGGGTGGCGTCGCCGGCGCGGCGGTTGGTGCCTTGTGCGTCGAGCAGTACGATGATGACATCGCGGTTGGCGACCTGCGCCTGCATCACCAGGCAATGGCCGGCTTCATTGATGAAGCCGGTTTTGGAGAGGCCGATGTGCCAGTCTTCCGCACGGGTAAAGCGGTTGGTATTGTTGAACGCCACCGCGCGATACAGCACGCGTGCCTTGCGGTGCTTTTTCTTCAGCACCACGCGCTGGGTGCCGAGGGTGTAATTGCCGGTGCTGCTGATGTGGCGAATTTCCGGGTAATTCTGGTGGGCGTAATTGGCGAGTTTGGCGAGATCGAGTGCAGTCGAGCGATTGCTGCTCGACAGCCCGGTGGGCTCGACATATACCGTGTCATTCATCCCCAGCGCGCGCGCCATGCGGTTCATGGTGGCGACAAAGCGCTCCAGACCGCCCGGATAGGTGCGCCCGAGCGCGTGTGCCGCGCGGTTGTCGGAGGCGATCAGCGCCAGGTGCAGCAGCTGGCCGCGTGTATAGCTGGAGCCGATGGCCAGGCGCGAGCCGGTGCCCTTGAGGGTGTCACGGTCTGCGGAGGTGATGGTGATCTTTTCGTCCAGCGGCTGGGCGGCGTCCATCACCAGCATGGCCGTCATCAGCTTGGTGATCGAGGCGATCGGCGTTTGCAGGGTGGCATTCTTGGCCAGCAGCGGCTGACCACTGGCCTGGTCGAACACCAGCACGGATTGCGCGCTCAGTTCAGGCAGCGACGCATAGTCGAGTGTCGATTGCGTGGCAGGCTGCTGCGTGCCGATCTGGTCGCTCCATTGCAGGGACGCGTGGCCATCCAGCGCGGCGGCGCCGGTGTGGACACACAACAAAATCAATCCGGATAGAACAGCTTTCATATGCATTCGCTTCAATGAAGGGCGGCAGAAATGTAACACCATGGGCGATCTACGGACATGCAGACCAAAACTTGAAAACAACAGTTCATGGCATCGGCTCAAATATTTTAAGTCCACGATTGACGGTTTAGCAAAAATTATTATATATAGCAATGACATGCGAGAACTTCCGAATAATTTACTAAAGAAATCGGAGCTAACGGCCTGTCTATGCGCCCCTGGCGTGGTGGCTGAAGCACTGGAATTTCTGATGCGGGGCGAGGCCGCGCAGGCCGAATTTGCTGCCTGCGTGCGCTGCGATCCCGTGCTGGCACTGCGCCTGCGCCTGCTGCCTGCCGATTTCAGCCAGCAGCAGGATCTGCTGCGTGCGCTGTTGCTGGCTGCGCCGGTTGCGGCGGGGGCCGCGCAGGCAAGCTATGCGGCGCGCTGGCGGCAGTCGATCGGCGTGGCGCACCTGGCACAGGCCCTGGTGACGCGCTCAGGCGTGGCCGATGCCGAGGCTGCCTGGATCGCGGGTCTCGCCCACAATCTGGCGGACTACCTTGATACGGATATTGCCCCCCTGGCGCACGCCGCCGACTGGCTGGTCGAACTCGACACCGACGGCTGGCTGGCCGATGCGGTGCGCTATCACGCCGAGCCGCTGGCGCGTGGACGCGCGGCGCATCCGCTGGTGCGCATCATCCAGCTGGCCTATCAACTCATCACGCGTGCCGACGCGGTGGACAGCGTGGACGTGCGCGCTGCCCTCGCCGCCTTGCAGATGGGGGCCGGCGAAGCCGCCCAGTTGCTTGCCGAGAGCCAGGCACAGGCGCGCCAGCTGGCATTGCGCTTCGGCCTGGTCGATGCGGTGGTGCAGACCAATGGTGCGGGCTTCGATCGCCTTGCCCGCCTGTACGCCGGTCAGGCGGCGCAATCGGCGTTGCACAGCCATTTCCGCCGCGCGAAGGAGACCGGCCAGGTGTTTGCCCTGCTGCAGGATGCCTTGCGCGGGCTGTTTGGCATTGAGCGTGCCGCGCTGTTTGCGCCTGCCGTTGACGGCAGCTTGCGGATGACGCAGCTGATTCCTGCCGCCGCCGGCCTGAATGCGCTGGCGATCCCGCCCGACGACGGCCATTCGGCCCTGCCGCGCGCGCTGGCGCGCAGCGCCCCCCAGCAGTTCGCGCGCGGCGAGGCGGATGCGGCGCTGGTCGATGAGCAGATCGCCCGCCTGCTCGGCGTTTCAAGCTTTCTCTGCCAGCCGCTGCAGCTGAACGAAGGTCTGACTGGCGTGCTGGTGGCGGGCGATGCCCTGTCCGATCTCAGCATGTCGCCGCTATGGCGCTTCACGCTGGCCGAGTGTGCCGAGGCCTTGATGCCGGTTCCCGTTCCGGTCGCTGTCACGCCGGCGGCCGTGGCCCCTGCCGTGTCAGCCGACGACATCCCGCGTGACCGGGTGCGGCGCGCCGTTCACGAGGTAGCCAACCCGCTCACCATCATGCGCAATTACGTCAACCTGCTGTCCGACCGTCTGGGCACGGATTCGGCGGTGCAGCGCGACCTCGGCATCATCGGCGACGAAATCGAACGGGTGGCGCGCATCGTGCGCGGCATCACCGTGTCCGAGGAAACCGCTTCGCCTGCGGCTGCGCTCGAGCTGGTGTCGGTCAACAGCGTTGTCTCCGAACTGGTGCGGATGGCGCTCGGCACCCTGTTCACGCCGAACAAGATCAATGTGCAGATCGACCTCAATCCTGACGTCCCGCCGCTGCCGCTGCACAAAGACCTGCTGAAGCAGGTGCTGTTCAACCTGGCCAAAAATGCGGTCGAGGCGATGCATGCGGGTGGCCATCTCAAGTTCACCACCCGGCAGGTCATGGCCGACGGCCAGCGCCTGATCGAAATCGAAGTGGCCGATACCGGCCCTGGCTTGCCGCCCGCTGTGGCAGCCCATTTGTTTGAACCGGTGGTCAGCGAGAAGGGTGGCGACCATGCCGGCCTCGGTCTGACCATCAGCCGCGGCCTGGTCGAGCGCATGAACGGCCATCTCAACTGCACCAGCACGCCGCAAGGCACCCATTTCCTGATCCGTCTGCCGACCCTGCAGAACGGCCAGGCCCCGATCACGACAACACGCTACGGGTCGATGTAACCCGGCTCAGGTTCAAGGAGAAACCCCATGTCAGACGATCCCATCGAATCCTTGCCACCACGCAGTCTGGTCAGCAGCTTTCCCGTGCGCCCGCGTCTCCTGGTGGTGGATGACGAACCGCTGATTCTGGAAGGCCTCACGCGACTGCTTGCCTCCCGCGATTACGATGTGGTCGCCGCCGGCGGGGGCTGCGAGGCCCTGATTGCCATCGGCAAGCAGCAGTTCGATGTGATCCTGCTCGACCTTGGCATGCCCGACCTGAACGGCAACGAGGTGTTGCGCTTCGTCGCCGACCGCAGCGCCGATACGCCGGTGATCGTGGTGTCCGGCGACAGCACCATCGACGCGGCGATTCGTGCCCTGCGCGGCGGGGCTGCCGACTTCGTGCGCAAGCCGTATGAACCCGAAGAACTGCTGCGCCGCATCGACAACACGCTGACGCGGCGGCGTCTGGAAAAGGAAAACAACCACATCCTGCAGCGCCTGCAGCAGTCGGAAAAGTGGCACCGCTTTCTGGTCAACAGCTCACCCGATTTCATCTATACGCTGGACTGCGAAGGCCGCTTCACCTTCGTCAACGACCGCGTCGAAAGCCTGCTCGGCTACCGCAATGAGGAATTGCTGGGCCAGCATTACAGCCTGGTGATCCACGAGGACGACATCGCCCGCGCCGAACACGTGTTCAACGAACGCCGTGCCGGCGACCGCAGCGCGCGCAACATCGAAATCCGCCTCAAGTGCAATCCGGGGATGCGGCGCCCGCGCCTGATGAATGGCCGCTGCAAATCGGTCGAACTCACCGCCACCGGCATGTACGATGAGGAAGCCAGCCCCTTCGAGCAGCGTTTCATCGGCAGCTACGGCGTCGCCAAGGACGTCACCGAGCGCAAGCAGGCCGAGGAAACCGTGCACTATCAGGCCTATCACGACCTGCTTACCGGGCTGCCCAACCGCGCGCTGTTCCGCGACCACCTCGGCCTCATGCTGGCGCAGGCCAAGCGCACCCAGAAACCGCTGGCGGTGCTGAGTCGCGATCTTGATCACTGCAAGGTGATCAACGATTCGCTCGGCCATACCATCGGCGACGAGCTGCTGCTTGCCGTCGGCGCGCGGCTGCGCCAGTGCTTGCGCGAGGGCGACACCCTGGCGCGCCTGGGTGGCGATGAGTTCGCCGTGCTGCTGCCCACCCTGATTTCGCGCAGCGACGTCGAGCACATCTGCCGCAAGATCATCCAGGTGCTGTCCAAGCCGGTCTACGTCAAAGGCCACGAAATCTACATCTCGGTCAGCATTGGCGCCTGCGGCGCACCGGAGGACGGCGACATGATCGACAGCCTGATCCGCCAGGCCGAAATCGCCATGTACCAGGCCAAGGCCCAGGGCCGCAGCCGCCTGCAGTTCTGGGAATCCGGCATGCAGGCGCCCTATTCCGAGCGCATGCAGATCGAGGCCGACCTGCGCCGCGCGCTGGCGCGCAACGAATTCGTGCTGTTCTACCAACCGCAGGTCGACACCGTCACCGGCGAAGTGCGCGGCTTCGAGGCGCTGCTGCGCTGGTGGCACCCGCAGCGCGGCCTGCTGACCCCGATCGATTTCATCCCGGTGGCCGAAGAATCCGGCGTCATCGTTCCGATAGGCGACTGGGTGCTGCGCCAGGCCAGCTCGCAGATGGCCGAATGGCGCAAGGCCGGGCTGCCGCCGGTGCGGCTGTCGGTCAACATATCTGCACGCCAGCTGGAAAGCCCCGACTTCGTCGACAGCGTCATGCGGGCAGTGCAGGTGTATTCGCTCGACGGCCACCAGATGGAACTGGAAATCACCGAGAGTCTGCTGATGCGCGATTTCGAGGCCAATGCCATCAAGCTCGGGCGCCTCTCTGCCGCCGGCATCCGCCTCGCCATCGATGACTTCGGCACCGGCTACAGTTCGTTCAAGTACCTGTCACGCATCCCCATCCACACGCTGAAAATTGACCAGTCCTTCGTGCAGGACCTCGATCGCGAAGAGAATCTGTCCATCGTCAACGCCATGGTCGCCATGGGACGCGGGATGAATCTCAACGTCGTCGCCGAGGGGGTCGAAACCGAATCCCAGCGTGCGCGCCTGCAGCAGATGCAATGCCACGAAGTGCAGGGTTTCTATTACAGCGGCCCGCTTTCAGGCCACGAGGCCACGGCACTGCTGGGCGAACACGGACGCGGATTCGGCCAGGGCGAACAGCGGGCCGCGGGCTAGCGCGGCGGCATACCCGGGACAGTCCATGGGAGTCGGCGGTTGAGCCGAATGCTTCAATCGCCGCGCAATGCAGCCTTGAATGCGCGCCGTCGCCGGTGCAGGGTCGGCTCGGTGTAGCCGTTGGGCACGCGCCGGCCATGGAAGATCAAATCCTGTGCGGCCTGGAAGGCAAGGCTGATGTAGTGCGGCGCCATGCTGATGTAGTTGGGATCCCCCGCATTCTGTCGGTCCACCAGTTTCGCCATCCGTCTCAGGGTTTCCATCACCTGGGTTTCGCTGATGATGCCGTGATGCAGCCAGTTGGCGATGTGCTGGCTGGAGATGCGCAGCGTCGCGCGGTCTTCCATCAGGCCGACGTGGTCGATGTCCGGCACCTTGGACGCCCCCATGCCCTGGTCGATCCAGCGCACCACATAGCCGAGCAGGCCCTGGATGTTGTTGTCGAGCTCCTGCTGGATGTCCTCAGCCGACCAGGTCGGCGTCGCTGCGACGGGAATCGCCAGCAGGTCGTCCAGCGAGGCGCGCGCACGTGACCGCAGCGCCTGCTGGCGCGCGAAGACGTCGACGCGGTGGTAGTGGATGGCATGCAGGGTGGCGGCGGTGGGCGACGGCACCCAGGCGCAGTTGGCGCCGGCCTCGGGATGCGCCTGCTTGGCCGCCATCATGCCGGCCATCAAATCGGGCATGGTCCACATGCCCTTGCCGATCTGCGCGCGGCCCGACAGCCCGCAGGCCAGCCCGATGTCCACATTCCAGTCCTCGTAGGCCTTCAGCCAGGCAGCGGACTTCATTTCGCTCTTGCGCAGCACCGGGCCGGCTTCCATCGAGGTGTGGATCTCGTCGCCGGTGCGGTCGAGAAAACCGGTGTTGATGAAGATCAGCCGTTCGCGTGCCGCGCGGATGCATTCCTTGAGGTTGAGCGTGGTGCGCCGCTCCTCGTCCATGACGCCGATCTTGAGGGTGTTGCGCGACAGGCCCAGCGCGTCCTCGACGCGGGCGAACAGGTCCACCGTGAACGCCACCTCGTCGGGGCCGTGCTGCTTGGGCTTGACGATGTAGACGCTGCCGCTGCGGCTGTTCTTCAGCGGGCTGGCGCCCTTGAGGTCGTGCAGCGCGCAGTAGCTGGTGACGAAGGCGTCGAGCAGGCCCTCGAACACCTCGTTGCCGTGTTCGTCCAGCACCGCGTCGGTGGTCATCAGATGACCGACGTTGCGCACCAGCATCAGGCTGCGGCCGGGGATCCCGAAATAGCGGCCCTCGGGCGAGAGATAGCGGCGATCCGGATTGAGGGCGCGGGTCAGGGTCTTGCCACCTTTCTCGAAGCTGCTGGCGAGTTCGCCCTTCATCAGCCCCAGCCAGTTGCGATAGACGTTCACCTTGTCGTCGGCGTCGACCGCGGCGACCGAATCCTCGCAGTCCATGATGGTGGTGAGCGCCGCCTCCAGGTAGATGTCGCGGATGCCGGTGGGATGGAGTTCGTGGATGGGGTGGTCGGTGCTGAAATGGATCTCGATGTGCAGGCCGTGGTGCACCAGCAGCAGCGAGCTGATGCTGCCAGCCTTTTCCTGGTAGCCCCTGAACTGGGCGGGGTCGCGCAGTCCGGTGTGCGCGCCGCTGGAGAGCGTGACGGCAAGCTGACCGGCCTTCACCGAATAGGCGATGGCGTCGATGTAGCTGCCCTCGACGAGCGGGGCAGCCTCGTCGAGGAAGGCCTTGGCGGTGGCGATGACCTGGGCGCCACGCACCGGATTGAAGGCGCCTCTCCTCCCGGCACCGCCTTCTTCGGAGATGACATCGGTGCCGTAGAGCGCGTCGAACAGGCTGCCCCAGCGCGCATTGGCTGCGTTCAGCGCATAGCGCGCGTTGTTCACCGGCACCACCAGCTGCGGTCCGGCGATGCGGGCGATCTCGGCATCGACGTTGTCGGTGGCGATGCTGAAATCCTCGCCTTCCGGCAGCAGATAGCCGATCTCGAACAGGAACTGCCTGTAGGCTGCGGCGTCGTGCGGCCGGCCCCGGCGCGCCAGATGCCAGGCATCGATGCGGGCCTGCAGTTCGTCGCGCCGCGCCAGCAGCGCGCGGTTCTTCGGGGTCAGCCCGCGCACGATGTCGGCGAAGCCTTGCCACGCCCGGTCGCTGGAAATGCCTGTGCCCGGTGCGATCTCGTCGCGCACCAGGTCATGAAGCGGTTTGGCGATCGAGAGGCCGGCTAGCGTGACACGGGCGCTCATGGTTTGGGCTTCTCAGGTGACGACATTGCGCGGTGTGCCGGCAACGAAGGCCTCGATGTTGTCGACCAGCTGGTCGGCGAGCGTCTGCATCGCCTCGCGGCTCGACCAGGCGACATGGGGCGTGAGGATGAAGTTCGGCAGATCCAGGTCCAGCAGCGGGTTGTCGTCGCGCGGCGGTTCGACCGACAGCACGTCGAAGCCCGCGCCGGCGATGCGCCCCGATTTCAAGGCGTCGGCCAGCGCGGTTTCGTCCACCAGATTGCCGCGCGCGGTGTTGATGAGGATGGCCGTCGATTTCATCAGGCCGAACTCGCGCGCGGCGATCATGTGGCGCGTCTCGGCGGTCAGCGGGGTGTGCAGCGAGATCACGTCGGCCTCGGCGAGCACGGCGTCGAATGCCGTGTAGCCCGCGCGCACCGTCGCGGCGTTCCTGTGCTCGGCGACCAGCACTCGCATGCCGAAGGCCTCGGCAAGCTTCTGCATGCCGTGGCCGAGCGAACCGTAGCCGACCAGCCCCAGCGTGCTGCCGTGGAGATCGTTGACCGGCCGGGTGAACAGGCAGAACTGGTCGGTCTGCTGCCACAGGCCGGCGCGCACGTCCTCGCGCCAGCCCAGCAGGTTGCGGCGCAGCGCCAGCATCATCATGAAGGCATGCTCGGGCACCGTGTGCACCGCGTAGCCGCGGATGTTGGAGACGACGATCCCGTGTGCCCGGCAATACGCGAGATCGACGTTGTCGGTGCCGGTGGCGGACACGGCGATCATTTTCACGCCCGGTGCCTGCGCCAGGACATCGCCGGGGAGCTTCACCTTGTTGCTGATGACGATGCTGGCGTTTTGCAGGCGCGCGGCAACTTCCTCCGGACGGGTCTGCTCGTGGTCGATCCACTCGTGCGCGAACGAGGGCACGCGCATGTCGGCGATCAGGCTGTTGCGGTCGAGAAAGACGATGGTGTGTTTCATGAACAAAACCAGGTTATCCGCGAAGGATCGCGGAGAAAAACTATCGTTCCATGCCGGACTCGCGCTCGACGATCTTCATGACCGCCGCCGAATCCAGCTCGCCGTCGCCGGTGCCCATCAGCGCGTTGAGGTGTTGCATCATCAGCGCCGCGCCCGGCAGGGCAAGCCCGAGCTCCTTCGCGGTCTGCATCACGATGTTGATGTCCTTCTGGTGCAGCTTCGTCTTGAAGCCGGGCGTGTAGTCGTTGTCGAGCATGCGCTTGCCGTGCACCTCGAGAATGCGGCTGCCGGCGAAGCCGCCCATCAGCGCGTCGCGCACCTTGGCCGGGGCGACGCCGTGCTTGCGGGCGACGGTGAGCGCCTCGGCGACGCCCTCGCTGGTGACCGCCACCACGATCTGGTGGCACGCCTTGGCGACCTGGCCGGCGCCGTGGTCGCCGACCCGCACGATATTCTTGCCCATCGCCTCGAACACCGGCCTCACGCGGTCGAACACCTCGGGCTTGCCGCCTACCATGATCGACAGCGTGGCGTTGATCGCGCCGACGTCACCGCCGGATACCGGCGCATCGAGCATTTCGATGCCGCGCGCCTGCAGTTTTTCCGCGAACATCCGCGTCGCGGTCGGCGAGATGGTGCTCATGTCGATCACCACCGAGCCGGGCCGAGCCCCCGCGGCGACGCCGTTGTCGCCGAACAGGACCTGCTCGACGTCCGGCGTGTCCGATACCATGACGATGATGATCTCGGCCTGTGCAGCCGCTTCCGCAGCCGATGCGCAGCGGGTGCAGCCCGCCTCGACCGGCTGTGCCATGGTTTCCGCACGGCGCCCGTGCACGAATACCGTGTGGCCGGCCTTCCTGAGGTTGATGGCCATGGGTTTGCCCATGATGCCCATGCCGATAAATGCGACGTTCATTGTCCTCTCCATACATCCTGTGTCAGGCGGGTCTTACTTGTACAAAACGCTCGGCAGCCACATGCCGATCTGCGGCCAGATGTAGAGCATCGCCATGGCGATCACCTGGATCCCCATGAATGGCAGCATGCCGGCGAAGATCTGGTTCAGGGTCACATGCGGCGGTGCCACGCCCTTGAGATAGAACGCGGCCATCGCCACCGGCGGCGACAGGAAGGCCGTCTGCAGATTGAGCGCCACCATCAGGCCGAAGAACAGCGGGTCGATGTTGAAGTGCGCCAGCAGCGGAATGAAGATCGGCATGAAGATGACGATGATCTCGGTCCACTCCAGCGGCCAGCCGAGGATGAAGATGATGGCCTGCGACAGCAGCATGAATTCCATCGGCGTCATGTCGAGCGACAGCACCCACTGTTCGATCAGTTGCTGGCCGCCCAGCAGCGCGAAGGCGGCGGAAAAAATCGACGACCCGACGAACAGCCAGCAGACCATGGCCGAGGTCTTGGCGGTGAGGAAGACCGACTCCCTCACCGTCGGCAGCATGCTCACCTGAGGCACTGCAAGCAAGCACCACACGCCCATGGCAGCCATGGACATCCAGCCCACCCAGTCCGGCGGCGCCGAGGGCAGAATGCCGGACTTGAACAGGAGGAACCAGACCACTGAGACGCCGAACAGCATCCACAGCGGAATCCAGGTTGCACGCAGGCTGCGCCGCTTTTCGCGGGACGTGTTCAGCGACAGGTAGAGCGCGGCGAGAACGAAGCCGCCGAAGGAGCCGATCGCCGCCGCTTCCGTCGGCGTGGCCAGGCCGAACACCATGGAGCCGAGCACCCCTAGGATCAGGATCGCCAGCGGGAATAACGAAGTCAGCCGCAAATTGAAGATTTCAATGCGCCGGAAGGGGAAGAATGCGTAAACCACGA
>JAIBFE010000363.1 GCA_019459705.1 Thiobacillus sp.
CAACGGCCTGACCGCGATCGACGGCCGCGCCACCCCGAACCTGCCTGCCTTCCTCGGCACCAACTTCGACCGTCCCGAAGATCTGGAAATCAAGACCCTGAAGAACGGCAAGCAGATGCTGTTCGTGGCCACCACCACCAACAACAAGGTGTTCTCGATCGACCTGCGAAATGACACGGTCAAGCTGTTCGCCAGCCGCGACACGCTGGACATGGCCACCGGCGCACCCGTCGGCACGCAGTTCACCAGCCCCGACAACCTGGCGATCGATGCCGATGGCAACATGTACATCGTCGAAGACCAGCCGGGCGGCATCGAAGACGTCTGGTTCGCCAAGGATGAGAACAACGACGGCGTCGCCGAGGCTGTCGGCAAGTGGGCCAGTCTGTCGACCGTCGGCGCGGAAAGCACCGGCCTCTACTTCGACCCGTTCAAGTCGAACACCGCCTATATCAACGTGCAGCACCCCGCCAGCAAGGTCGATCGCACCATCATGATCACCACGCCTTGCCAGAAGACCAAGGGCGACAACGGCCACCACTATGGTCACGACAAAGGTCACGACAAGGACTGAATGAGGCGGCCCTGAACAGGGCTTCCGCCTGCCGTCGACTCGTTTGACGGCAGTTGATCACTGCCCCGCTGGCGCAAGCCAGCGGGGCTTTTTCATGCGCCGCGCTTCGCCAGCCTGTCCAGGCCGGAACCACGCTGAAAACGCGCAGAGTCGCGCCCGGAGTCAGAGTTCTGAAAACAGATACGCCAGCAACGCGATGCCCAGCACCACCACCGACAGGTTCATTGCAATGCCCGACCAGGTGCAATAGCGCGCCGGGATTTCGACCGGCTTGAGCGTCTTCAGTACGCGCCGGAACTGTACGATGGAAAAGCCGATAACCAGCAAGGCCAGGGCGATGAACGCGATGCCGATCCAGAACGACAGGTCGCGCCCGGCCTGGCTCGGGTCCTGGCGCAGCACATGCAGAAACAGGCCAAAGCGTTCCAGCACGAAACCAAAGGCCATCAGCGTGAGACCGGTGCGATTCCATGCCATCAATGTGCGCTCGGCGGCGAAAAAGACGCGCGGGTCGTTGAGATCGGACATCAGACGGGCTCCACTTCGCTGGGCAGGGTGCTTTTCAGCGTCTGCGCCAGGTGCTCGAAGGTCTCGGGAAATGGTGCGCGCTTGCGCCACACCAGTGCGATGGTGCGCCCGGGCGCCGGCGATTTGAAGGGGCGGATTTCGACTGCCTTCCTGTTCGCGCGCGGTGCCGCATCCACCGCCAGAGCAGGCAGCAGCGTCAGCCCCAGTCCCATGGCAACCATCTGGCGCAGGGTTTCCAGACTGGTGGCACGTACTTCCTCGCGGCCACGCGAGCCGCTCCCGCAAACGTCGAGCGCCTGGTCGCGCAGGCAGTGGCCCTCATCCAGCAGCAGCAATTTCTCGGCCATGATGTCGGAGACCTTCAGCGTGTCGCGTTTGGCCAGCGCATGCCCGGCCGGCAGCGCTGCATAAAACGGTTCGTAGAACAGCGGCTCGACGCGCAGGCTGTCGTCGGCGACAGGCAACGCCAGCAGGCCGGCATCGAGCTTGCCGTCCTGCAGATGCTCGAGGATTTGCGGCGTCATTTCCTCGCGCAGCAGCATCCGCAGATCCGGATGCTTCTTGTGTACCAGGGTCAGCGCATGCGGCAGGTAATACGGCCCCAGCGTGGGGATGACGCCCAGATGGATGGTGCGCGCCATCGGATCCTGCGCGTGCTTGGCCAGCTCGCGGATACGCTCGGCCTCCTCGACGATGTTGCGCGCCGCCTGCAGGATCTCACGGCCAATCGGCGTCGGTGTGACGCGCTTGAGGCTGCGGTCGAACAGCGTCACGCCGAGAAAATCTTCCAGCTTCTTGATCTGGGTCGACAGGGTCGACTGGGTGATGAAGCAGGCTTCGGCGGCGCGGCCGAAGTGGCCGTGATCGGCCAGCGCCACCAAGTATTTCAACTCCTGCAGGGTCATGGCCGTCCGTTCGCTTTTATCAATGAATAGATTCTAGACTATTCATGAGACAAATAATTGTCCATAGTCTTTAATGAGGTCTCTGCGCGATTGCAGACATTCAAAGGAGACCCGACATGTCCGAGAAATGTCCGTATGCCCCCGCCAAAGCCGGCGAAGCCAAGTCGATCCACGACTGGTGGCCGAACCAGCTGAATCTGAACATCCTGCACCAGAACTCGCCCCTGTCCGACCCCATGGACACCGACTTCGATTATGCCGAGGCGTTCAAAAGCCTCGACCTGGCAGCCGTGAAGAAGGATCTTTACGCGCTGATGACCGACTCGCAGGACTGGTGGCCGGCGGACTACGGCCACTATGGGCCTTTCTTCATCCGCATGGCCTGGCACGGTGCCGGTACCTACCGCACCGGGGACGGCCGCGGCGGCGCCGGCACCGGCCAGCAACGCTTCGCGCCGCTCAACAGCTGGCCCGACAACGTCAACCTCGACAAGGCGCGCCGGCTGCTCTGGCCGATCAAGCAGAAATACGGCAACAAGCTCTCCTGGGCCGACCTGATGATCCTCACCGGCAACTGCGCCCTGGAGTCGATGGGTTTCAAGACCTTCGGCTTCGGCGGCGGACGCACGGACGTCTACGAGCCCGAAGAAGATACGTACTGGGGCGCCGAGACCGAGTGGCTGGCCGACAAGCGCCATACCGCCGAGCGCGACCTCGAGAATCCCCTCGCCGCCGTGCAGATGGGCCTGATCTATGTGAACCCGGAAGGGCCGGGCGGCAAGCCGGATCCGCTCGCGTCCGCCCGGGACGTCCGCGAGACGTTCGCGCGCATGGCGATGAACGACGAGGAGACCGTCGCGCTCACCGCCGGCGGCCACACCTTCGGCAAATGCCATGGCGCTGGCGATGCGGCGCTGGTCGGGCCCGCGCCCGAGGCAGCCGGCATCGAGGAACAGGGCCTCGGCTGGAAGAGCGGCCATGGCAGCGGCAAAGGCGGCGACCAGATCGGCAGCGGCCTGGAAGGCTCGTGGACGCCGACCCCGACCCGATGGGACAGCAGTTATCTCGACATGCTGTTCGGCAACGAGTGGGAACTGACGAAGAGCCTGGCGGGCGCCTGGCAGTGGACGCCGAAGGTTGCGACCGACAGCAATCTCGCGCCGGCCGCCGACGATGCGTCGAAGCGGGTTCCGATCATCATGACCGACGCCGACATGGCGATGCGCATGGACCCGATCTACGAACCGATCGCGCGGCGCTTCCACCAGGACCCGGAGGCGTTCGCCGACGCGTTCGCCCGTGCCTGGTTCAAGCTGACCCACCGCGACATGGGCCCCAAGTCGCGCTATCTCGGCCCGGAGGTTCCCGCTGAAGATCTGATCTGGCAGGACCCCATCCCCGCCGTCGACCACGCGCTGATCGACGCGCAGGACATCGCCGCGCTGAACGCCCGGGTCCTCGCCTCGGGCCTGCCGGTCTCGCAACTGGTCTCGACTGCCTGGGCGTCCGCCTCCACCTTCCGCGGATCCGACAAGCGCGGCGGCGCGAACGGCGCGCGCATTCGCCTCGCACCGCAGAAGGATTGGGAGGTCAACCAGCCGGCCCAACTGGCGCAGGTGCTGAAAGTCCTCGAAGGCATCCAGGGCGAATTCAACGGCGCGCAGTCCGGCGGCAAGAAGGTCTCGCTCGCCGACCTGATCGTGCTGGCGGGTTGCGCCGGCGTCGAGCAGGCGGCGAAGAACGCCGGTCACGCCGTGACCGTGCCCTTCACGCCCGGGCGCATGGACGCCTCGCAGGCGCAAACCGATGTGGACGCCTTCGTCGTGCTCGAACCGGTCGCGGACGGCTTCCGCAATTACCAGAAGGCCCAGTACACCGTCTCGGCCGAGGAACTGCTGGTCGACAAGGCGCAGCTCCTGACGCTGACCGCGCCCGAGATGACGGTGCTCGTCGGCGGCATGCGCGTGTTGAACGCGAATGCCGCACCGTCCCGGCACGGCGTCTTCACCCAGCGGCCGGAAGCGCTCACCAATGACTTTTTCGTCAACCTGCTCGACATGGGCACGGAGTGGAAGGCGAGCCCGGAAGACAGGAACACGTTCGAAGGACGCGACCGCAAAACCGGAGAGCTGAAGTGGACCGGCACCCGCGTCGACCTCATCTTCGGTTCGCACTCCCAGCTCCGCGCCCTGGCGGAAGTCTATGCGGGCGCGGACGCGCAGGAGAAATTCGTCCGCGACTTCGTGGCGGCCTGGAACAAGGTGATGAACCTCGACCGCTTCGACCTCGCATGATCGCGTGCCTCGGCAAAGCCGTAACCCCTCCCTGCCCCACCCGGGGCGGGTGTTGTCCGACTGTATTATTGATGAGACAAGACACATGAAAGCTTTGCTGATCAACCCCGAGACCCGATCCATCGAGTCCATCGATATCGGCAGTCACGCCGATCTCGCCAAACTGATCGGCTACGACACGATCGAGTCCGACGCGGTCGGGACAGCGGGAGACCGTCTCAATTTCGACGAGGCGTGTTTCCTGCGCGGCACCGGCGGACGCTTCCAGATCGACACCCTCATCCCGGTATCGGGGCGCGCAGTGATCGTCGGCACCACCGACGGCGGCGCCACGCTGCGCGATGTCGCAACAGACATCGAAGACGTGCGCAACCGCATCAAGTACCTGTAACCAAAGGGAGAACGAACCATGATCGGACAGATGTATAACCACGTGCTTGCCGCACTGGCGCTGCTCGGCGCCGGCCTTGAGGGCGTGACGCTGGAGATGCCGGAGTGAGACCTGCGGTCTTCATGCAATCGCCGACGACTGCGTTCCGCCTGCGGCAGGCGCACGCTGACGACCTGCCTGCGATCAATGGCGTGGTCGAGCGCGCCATCGCCACCTGGAAATTGCCCGAGCGGGTGAAGCGCCTGAGCCTGCCGAGCTACCGCTACCACGCGCACGACCTCGTTCATCTTCACCTCGTGGTGGCGGAGGACACGGACCACGCGCAGGTCGGCGTCGCTGCCTGGGAACCGGCCAATCCGCGCGACCTGCCCACCGGAAAAAACGGGCTGCTGCTACACGGGCTCTACGTCGATCCCGCGCACCAGCGCCGGGGCGTCGGCAGCCAGTTGCTCGATGCAGCAACGGAGGCCGCACGGACACAGGGTCTTGCTGGCGTGTTGGTCAAGGCACAGGCCGATGCCATCGGTTTTTTTGAAGCGTGCGGCCTGCAATGGCTGCCGGTCGGGGACGCGGCGCGGCACTATCCGCACCGCTTCTGGCTGGCCGCAGACCATTGATATTGCCTATCAGATCGTTCGATTATTTTCATTTTCCAAATGTAACGGCATGCCGTCTAATGAGCCTACGAAAGCAGGTATCGAGGCAGCAGTCAAACGGCAATTCAGCTTCTATGCTGAAACACTGAGGAGAATGAACATGGCTTTGAGCTTGTACAGCATCTACTGGAACTGGCGGCGCGAGGTGGCGGCCGAGCGTATTGCTGCGGCATACGGCGAGGACGTGCCGCTCGGCATCGGCTAACCGGAAAACGCCCCATGGAACTCGCGCAACACGAACAGCCCCTCAGCTGGCGCGCGACCTGGCAGGCTCAGGCGCATGCCCACCCCTACACCAGCGCCGGACTGGCGCTGGCGCTGGCGGTAGTGGCCTGGCTGTTGCTGGTCAGCGTATGGCGCGTGGCCACGGGCGAAGCCGATGCCGCGCTGCGGCTCGGACTGCTGGGCGGCATGGCCGGCTTCGCCGCCACCGCGGTTGGCGCGCTGCCCGCCCTGTTCCTGCGCGGCCTGTCCAGTCGCACCGAGGACACCATGCTCGGCCTGGCTGCGGGCATGATGCTGGCCGCGAGTTCCTTCTCGCTGATCCTGCCTGGCCTGGCGGCGGGGGAAGAACTCACAGGCAACACCACCGTGGGCGCACTCACCGTGGTGGTCGGCCTCGGACTCGGCGTGCTCCTGATGCTGGGCCTCGACCAGTTCACCCCGCACGCGCACCAACACCTTGGGTCCCACGGTGCGGGCAGCGGACGGGTGAGCCGGGTGTGGCTGTTCGTGTTCGCCATCGCGCTGCACAACCTGCCCGAAGGCATGGCGATCGGCGTGTCGTTTTCGCAGGGCGATTTGAACGTCGGCCTGCCGCTCACCACCGCCATCGCCATCCAGGACATCCCCGAAGGACTGGCGGTCGCCATGGCATTGAAAGCCGCCGGCTTGAGCCCGTCACGCGCAGTGTGGGTAGCGGTCCTGAGCGGCGTGATGGAGCCGGTCGGTGCCCTGCTCGGCATCGGCCTGGCGAGCGGACTGGCACTGGCCTACCCGATCGGCCTCGGACTTGCCGCCGGCGCGATGATCTTCGTGGTGAGCCACGAGGTGATCCCGGAAACCCATCGCAACGGCCACCAGACGCCCGCCACGCTCGGCCTGATGGCAGGGTTTGCCGTGATGATGGTGCTGGATACGACGCTGGGATAAGCCGCTTCAGCGCAGCGACTCGGCCGGCTTTGCCTGCACCGGCACGCCAGCCGCCTTGTGGTGCTGCCCCAGCGCAAGCGCGTAAATCCGTTGCAGATCCTCTTCGCTGACGTCGACGAAAGTGTCGATCTGGCTCAAGGCATAGACCAGGCTGCTGTGCGGGATCATGCTTTCCTCGACCGGTGCGACGCGCGCCTGCGAGCGGCGATGCCAGCATTGCGGATAACGCCGCCAGGAAAACGGATAGTTGAAGGCCACCGCCACAGCCAGCAACACCACCACGTTGAGCAACACCGGGCTGAACAGATAACCATAGCCCAGCGCATGCACGGTTTCGCCGCCGAGCACGGCATACAGGGCGGTGGCGCCGCCCGGCGGATGCAGGCAGCGCAGGCTGTACATGGCAGCGATCGACAAGGCCACCGCCAGCGAGGCAGCCAGCATGGGCTCGCCAACCAGCCAGCGCGCGCAGGTCACGCCGACCAGCGCCGATACGACATGGCCGCCGAACACTGGCCACGGCTGCGACAGCGCACCATGCGGCGCAGCGAACAGCAGCACGGCGGAGGCGCCCATCGAGGCGATGGCGAGCACGCCGCCGTGGCCGCCGAGCCAGAAATGGCTGGTCCACAACACCGCAAGGATACCAAACAGGCCGCCAGCCGCCGAAATCCAGTGCTCGCGCTCTGAAACCGAATACGCCAGCTTGCGGACCATCAGCCCGTGCTCCAGGCGCGCGGACGTTTCATGCCGGCGATCTTGCAGGCCTGCTTCACATAGCCGTAGGGAAACAGTTCGAAAAGCTTCTTCTGCGCATCCCGGCCCATGCGCTCCGCCAGATGCCTGATGACGTAGCGAGCGTCGGCGGCGATCTGGTGTTCCTCGTAGTATTCGCGCATGAAGCGGATGGCGTCCCAATGATCGTCGTTGAGCTGGATGTTTTCATCCTCCGCCAGCAACTTGGCCACCGCCTCGTTCCAGTCGCCGGGTTCGATCAGATAGCCTTCAGCATCGCGTTCGGGCATCAGGATCGCGAGGTCGGACGTTTGATTCATGGCAGGCTCCTTGGTTGATGCGTTGGAGGCCAGTTTAGGGATTCCTTATATATTCATCCAACGATTAATTTTGGTATCTAATATCGAAAAACTCGATATATAAGCCATGGACACCGAACTCGCCCGCACTTTTCTGATGGTGGCCGCCACCGGCAACTTCGTCGCTGCCGCCAGCCGTCTGCATGTCACGCAGTCGACCGTGAGCGCGCGCATCCACACGCTGGAAACCACGCTCGGCGCGCGCCTGTTCCAGCGCGGCCGCAACGGCGCGGAACTCACCGCATCGGGCAAGCGTTTCCTGCGCCACGCCAAACACCTGGTGCGCACGGTCGAACAGGCGGTACATGACGTCGGCCTGCCGCAGGGCTTTCGCGACGTGCTGACGCTGTCGGGGCGGATTGCATTGTGGGAAGGGTTCCTGCCGCACTGGGTGGCGTGGATGCGCGAGGCGGCGCCAGATATATCGCTGCGCCTGGAAATCGGTTTCGAGCCCGATATCATGCAGGGGCTGATCGAGGGCACGGTGGACATCGGCGTGATGTACACGCCGACCTCGCGTTCCGGCCTGGTGGTGGAACCGCTGTTCGACGAGACCCTGCTGCTGGTGACCAGCGATCTTGCGCGTGGCTGGCCTGACGAGGGGTACATCCACATCGACTGGGGGCCGGAATTCCACGCCCAGTTCAGCGACCATCACCCCGACGTGCCGCCGCCCACGCTGGTCGCCAACATCGGCTGGCTGGGCGTGCAGCAGTTGCTGACCTACGGCGGCAGCGGCTATTTCCCGCAACGCCTGGTGCGACGTTATATCGAAGGCGGCCAGCTATGGCGCGTTCCGGGCGGTCCGCAATTCAAATTGCCGGCGTGGATGGTGTTTCCGCGCGACAGCGACAGCAGCGCACTCAAGTATGCGCTCGACGGCTTGCGCACCCTGGCGCGCGAGGAACAGGTGCGCGCCGCCTGATCAGGGCTTTCTCGCCACCAGATCGATCAGCGCCGACATGCCGTGATGATGGCTGCCTTCGCTGATGACCGATTCGTGTTCGCGCAGATGCAGGATATCCCAGCCGGCGAACCAGTCGCGCAACAACTCTGCGATGTACATATGGGCGGCGCTGGGCGGGCCACCGGTACCGTACTCGATCTGTTTCGGCGTATAACCCTGCAGAATCAGTACGCCGCCCGGCTTGAGGGTGCGGCGAATGCCGGCAATGATGCGGTCGCGCTCGGGCGGCGGAGCGAACTGGATGAAAATGGCCGCGACCAGATCATAGGCCGCTTCCTGCCAGTCCCAGTTCAGCACGTCGGCCTGTTCGATGTCCAGCGTCACGCCGCGTTCGCTGGCCAGCTTGCGGGCCTTCTCCAGCGCAGCCGATGAAAAATCGATGGCGTGCACCTGCGCCCCCCGCTCCGCCAGCCACACGCCGTTGCGGCCCTCGCCGTCGGCGACCGCCAGCGCGCGCATGCCAGGGCGAATCAGCGCCGCCTGACTCGCCAGAAACACGTTCGGCGCGGTACCGAAGATGTACTCGTCGGTCGCGAAGCGGTCGTTCCAGAACCCGGAACTCACTTGGCGTTGGCGGCGAGCAGGCGTTCCAGTTGTGCAGCCGGCACCATGCCGGGCACCCGCTGGCCGTTGGCGAAGATGATCGTGGGGGTGCCCGACACTTTCAGCCTGTTGCCGAGTGCGATGGTGGCATCGACCGGGTTGGCGCACTTGCCGTCGTTGTTCGGCACACTGCCACGCGTGATGTAATCGTCCCATGCCTTGTTGCGGTCGGGCGCACACCAGATCTGTTTCGAGGTCTGCACCGCCTTCGGGTGCAGGCCTTCGATCGGATAGAGGAAGGTATAGACGGTAATGTTGTCGACCTTGGCGAGTTCGGCCTCGAACTTGCGGCAGTAGGGGCAATCGACATCGGAGAACACCACCAGCTTGCGCGCACCGTTGCCCTTGACGGTCTTCATCGCGTTGTTCAGCGGCAGTGTGTCCCACTTCACCGCCTGCAACTGATTCAGGCGCGCCTGGGTCAGATTGCTGCGGTTCTTCAGGTCGATCACGTGACCGTCAAACACGTATTGCGCCTTGGCGTCGACATAGATGAGCTGGCCGTCCAGATAGACCTCGAACAGCCCGCTGTAGGGGGTCTGCTTCACCGAACTGATCTGCGCGCCGGGAAACTGCTGCGTCAGCGCCTTGCGGATGACGGACTCGTTGGCCTGCGCGGATGCAGCGAACAACAGGGTGGCGGCCAGCGCCAGGCCGGAAAAACGACGTGCTAACTTCATGGTGACTCCAGAAAAACCATCAAAAGAAAATCAGGACATGGCCTCGCGCACCAGCGCCGCTTTCAGCGGCGGCAGATGATCGACGACCTGCATCCCCGCATTGCGCAGCCAGGCTGCGCGGCTGTCGGCAAACAGATAATGCAGGCCGTGTGTGACAGCCTGCATACGCCGCACCGGTTCGGCACGCTGACGGGCATAGGCCCGTAATACCCGCATATCGCCCAGCCGGGTGCGGCGATGCTGCGCCAGCACCTCGGCCAGGGATTCGGCATCGCCGAATCCCAGATTGACGCCCTGACCCGCCAGCGGATGCACGCCGTGGGCGGCGTCGCCGATCAGCGCGACGCCGGGCGCCACCACCGAATCGACCCGGATCAGCCGCAGCGGAAACGCAGCCGCCGGCGTCAGCAGGTGCAAGGCGCCGAGCCGATCGTGGCCTGCCGCCTGCACCCTGGCAGTGAGCGCCGCCGCGTCCAGCGCGACCAGCTCGTCGGCATGTGCCGTCCGGGTTGACCACACCATCGACATGCAGTTCCCGTTGAGCGGCAGCCAGGCGAGGATGTCGCTGTCGAAAAACCACTGAAAGGCCGTGCCGCGGTGCGGAATCCCGCATGCGAAGTTGGCCACCACGCCGCTCTGGCCGTAGGGCGTCAGCGTCGAGGCCATGCCAGCCCACTCGCGGATGCGCGAAGCCGCGCCATCGGCGCCGACGACCAGTTCGGCTTCGAGCAGCGTGCCGTCGTCGAGCGCGATCCGCGTCAATGATTCGCCCTGATCGAGCGACGCGATCGAGGCCGGACAATGCAGCACCACGTTGCCGTCGACCTGCAGCGCTTGCCACAGGGCATCCTGCAGGCGTCCGCTTTCGACGATGACGGCCAGGTGCGACACGCCGGCTTCATAGGCATCGAGCCGGATCGCGCCCGTGGTATCGCCCGCCACGTCCATGCGGAACACCGGCTGGATGCGCTCGGCGTCCATCCGCTGCCAGGCGCCGATGCGCGTCAGGAAGCGCTGGTTGGCCGGCGTGATGGCGTAGATGCGGGTGTCCCAGGCGTCGTCCGGAACCGGCGGCGGCTGGCGTTCGATCAGCGCGACGCGCAATCCCTGGCGGCCGAGCGCCAGCGCAGCGGCAGCGCCCACCAGCCCGGCGCCGATGATGACCACCTGATAGCGTTGCGGATTCATCCGCGCGCCCC
Organism: Thiobacillus sp.; assembly: GCA_019459705.1. GTDB lineage: Bacteria > Pseudomonadota > Gammaproteobacteria > Burkholderiales > Thiobacillaceae > Thiobacillus. The sequence continues at coordinate 11,044 of JAIBFE010000363.1, forward strand.
GAATATCATCCGCCGCGCGACGAAGCGTTTCAGCGGCGGCAGCACCTCCAGTGCCATCAGCCCGAGTCCGCGCGCATGGCGCAGCGGAGGGATGTCGTTGGAGAACACGCGCACCAGAAAATCGGTGAAGCCGACCCCGCCCAGCACGTCGGCGCGACGGCCGCGCGCGTAGGCGGCCAGCATGGTGGCGCTGCCGATCTCGCCCGCCGGCGAATCCCCGCACCGGCTCGATTCATGCGGCGTATCGCCACATAGCGCGGCCAGTTCCCAGGCATCGCGCAGGCCGATGTTGAAACCCTGGCCCGCCACCGGATGCAGGGTCTGCGCAGCGTTGCCGATGCGCACCACGTGGTCGGCCGCCTCGCTGCCGATATAGGCGAGCTTCAGCGGAAAGGTCTTGCGCGGGCTGGCCTCCAGGAAAAGCCCCTGGCGCCCGCCGAAATGGCGATACAGCGCAGCAAGAAACGCATCGTCCGGCAGCGCGGCAATGCGCTCGGCGTCCGCGTTGCTCGCGGTCCACACCAGCGCGTAGCGATCTCCCTTGGGCAGCAGCGCGGCCGGCCCTTCGGGAGTGAAGCGCTCGAACGCCTGGTTGCCGTGCGGCAACTCGGTCCGCACTTCGCATACCACGGCCATCTGGTCGTAGTCGCGCTCGAATCTGGGTGCGGGGGCCGCGTCGCCGCGGCCGCCGTCGGCCACCACCACCAGGGGCGCAGCCAGCGCACGACCATCGGCCGCGTGCACGGTGGCACAGGCAGTACCGGATTCGATGCGTTCCACCGCCACGCCGTATTCGACGTCGATGAGCGATTCAGCCAGCGCCTGTTTCAGTGCTGCGGTCAGCACAGCGTAAGGCAGCACATAACCCAATGCCGGCACCGCGACGTCTTCCGCGGCCAGCCGCGCCACGCCGAGCGCGCCACGCTGAGAAATATGGATGCGGGTGATCGGGGTAACGTCGTTGAGCTTTGTCCACACGCCGAGCCGGTCAAGGATCAGGCGCGCGCCGTGTGACAACGCCAGCGTACGCGTGTCGGCGCGCGCGTCGGCCGGCTGCGCTTCCAGCACCCGCGCAGCGATCCCTTGCTGCTGCAGCGCCAGCGCACACACTGCGCCGACCGGGCCGGCGCCGACGATGAGTACGCTGCTCACCCGTTCATCCACGCTTCGATTTCTGCCACGGTTTTCGGCGGCGTGGTCAGCACTTCGCAGCCGCTTTCGGTCACCGCCACGTCGTCCTCGATGCGGATACCGATGTTCCACAGGGCCTCGGGCACATCGTCCGCCGGCCGAATGTACAGTCCCGGTTCGACGGTCAGCGTCATGCCCGGCTGCAACGGCCGCCATTCGCCGGCAAGTTTGTATTCGCCGGCGTCGTGCACGTCGAGTCCCAGCCAGTGGCCGGTGCGATGCATGTAGAAGCGGGTATAGGCGTTCGACTCGATCAGGCCGTCGACCTCGCCCGACAGCAGCTTGAGATCGACCATGCCTTGCGTCAGTACCCGCACCGCCGTCTCGTGCGGAGCGTTCCAGTGGCTGCCCGGGCGCACCGCATCGATGGCCGCCGCCTGCGCCGCCAGCACCAGCTCGTAGGCATCCTTCTGTGCCGCCGAGAAGCGGCCGTTCACCGGGAAGGTGCGGGTAATGTCGGCCGCATAGCTGCCGAACTCGGCGGCGGCGTCGATCAGCAGCAGGTCGCCATCGCGCAGCGGCTGGTTGTTGAAGACGTAGTGCAGCACGCAGGCGTTGGCGCCGCTGGCGACGATGGAGGTGTAGGCCGGCGCCTCGGCACCTCCGCTGCGGAAGGCACAAAGCAGTTCCGCCTCGATCTCGTATTCGTGGCGACCCGGTCGAGTGGCGCGCATGGCGGCGCGATGCGCGCCGTCGGAGATCGCGGCAGCGCGGCGCATCAGGGTCAGCTCGTGTGCATCCTTGATGAGCCGCATCTCGTCGAGCGCATGGCGCACGTCGAGAATCTCGCCCGGCGCGATAATGCCTTGCCGGGTCTTCGCGCGCACCGCATTGAGCCAGCCGATCACTCGCGCATCCCACGCCGGATCCTGACCCACTGCATAGGCAAGACGCGCGCGATTACCCATCAGGTCGGGCAGCCTGGCATCGAGTTCAGTGATCGAATACGCTGCGTCGAAACCGAATTGCTCCCGTGCCGCCGCCGGACCATAACGGAAGCCGTCCCATATCTCGCGAGACTCGTCCTTGTCGCGGCAGAACAGGATAGCCTCGGGCTGTTCGCCGCCGATCACGACCACCACCGCCTCGGGCTCGGCGAAGCCGGTCAGCCAGTAGAAATAGCTGTCGTGCCGGTAGGGATAGTGGGTGTCACGGTTGCGCGGCACTTCCGGAGCGGTGGCGACGATGGCGATGCCGTCGCCGAGGGTGGCAGCCAGCCGCGCGCGGCGGTCGGTGTGAATGGCGGCGTCAAACATGGGTGCGCAGGCTTTCGTCGAGTTGGTGCAAACGTTCGGGCGTACCCACATCGACCCAGCGGCCTGCGAAATGTTCACCACTCGCGCGTCCGGCGTCGATCGCCAGCCGCAGCAACGGCGCCAGCGGGGCCTTTTCGCCCGGCATGGGGTGGGCTAACAGCGCGCGATGATAGACGCCGATGCCGGAGAAGGTGAAGCGCGACGGGTGTGGGGTGAGCGGAATATCGGCGTTCTTCACTCGCCCACCGTCGAGCACGAAATCGCCCTGCGGATGATGCGGCGGGTTGTCGACCAGCACCAGATGCGTTTGATCGTGTCCTGCAGCGAGCCGCGCCAGCGGCTCGGCGAGACGATTGAAATCGTACTCGCAATAGATGTCGCCGTTCACCACGGGAAACACGTCCTCTTCAATCAGCGGCAGCGCGGTAGCGATGCCGCCCGCGGTTTCCAGCGCACTGACCTCGCGCGAATAGTCGATCGACACGCCCAGCGCCGCACCCGTCCCCAGTGCATCCTCGATCTGCTGGCCGAGATGGGCGTGGTTGATGACGATGTGGCTGAAGCCCGCCGCACGCAGGCGCTCGATGTGCCAGACGATGAGCGGCTTGCCGCCGACCGCCAGCAAAGGCTTGGGCGTACGGTCGGTGAG
>JAIBFE010000018.1 GCA_019459705.1 Thiobacillus sp.
GTCATCTCGCACGACCGCCACTTTTTGAATCAGGTCTGTACCCACATGGCCGACCTCGACTTCGGCACCATCAAGGTCTACCCCGGCAACTACGACGACTACATGCTGGCCTCGACCCAGGCCAAGGAACGCCAGGCGTCGGCCAACGCCAAGGCCAAGGACAAGGTCGCCGAACTGCAGGAATTCGTGCGCCGCTTCTCGGCCAACAAGTCGAAGGCGCGCCAGGCCACCAGCCGCATGAAGATGATCGACAAGATCAAGATCGAGGACTTCAAGCCGAGTTCGCGGCAGAACCCCTACATCCGCTTCGAGCCCGAGAAGGCGCTGCATCGCCGCGCGCTCGAAGTCGAGGCGCTCAAGTTCGGCTACGACGGCACGCCGCTGTTCACCAGCCTCGGCTTCTCGCTGGAGGCGGGCGAAAAAATGGCCGTCATCGGCGGCAACGGCGTCGGCAAATCGACCCTGATGAAGCTGCTGATGGGCGAACTCACACCGGGTTACGGCGAGATTCGCTGGAGCGAAAACGCCAACATCGGCTACTTCTCACAGGACCACGTCAGCGACTTCGACAGCGACCTCAACCTGACCGACTGGATGCACCAATGGACCCAGCAAGGCGACGACGAGCAGGTGCTGCGCGGCATCCTCGGTCGCCTGCTGTTCTCCGGCGACGACGTCAGGAAATCGGTGCGCGTGCTGTCCGGCGGCGAGAAGGGCCGCATGCTCTACGGCAAGCTGATGCTCGGTCGCCACAACGTGCTGGTGATGGACGAACCGACCAACCACATGGACATGGAATCGATCGAGTCGCTGAACCTCGCGCTCGACCTGTTCAAGGGGACGCTGATCTTCGTCTCGCACGACCGCCAGTTCGTCTCCAGCCTCGCCACCCGCATCCTCGAAATCACGCCGGAAGGCGTCGAGTTCTACATGGGCGGCTACGACGAGTACCTGCACTCGAAAGGTCTGGAGTAAACCCTTTTCATCCGCGAAGTACGCGAAGAGGCGCGAAGAAAACCCCAAGCGTGTTGAAGTGGTTTTGAATTTCTTCGCGTTCCTTCGCGCCCTTCTCGGATAGATTTCTTCTGGAAATAACATGAGTGAAGTCATCATCATCGGTCTCGGCCAGCTCGGCCGCGTGTTCGCCGGCGGCTTGCTGCGTGCCGGCTGCAGCGTCATTCCGGTCAACCGCGGCGACGACATGGCTGCGCTGGCCAAAGCGCACCCCGCACCCGAGCGGGTGCTGGTCGCAGTCGCCGAGAACGATCTGCATACTGTGCTGGCAGCCTTGCCTGCAGCCTGGAAGCCGCACGCCGCGTTGATCCAGAACGAACTGCTGCCGCGCGACTGGCTGGCGCACGGCTACACCGACCCCACGGTCATTTCCGTCTGGTTCGAGAAGAAGAAGGGTATCGACGCCAAGCTGCTGATTGCCTCGCCCACGGCCGGCCCCGGCGCCGCACTGCTGTGCCGCGCGCTGACCGCCATCGACCTGCCTTGCCGCGAGGTGGCCCTGGGCGACGCGCTGCTGTTCGAACTGGTGCGCAAGAACGTCTACATCCTCACCACCAATATCGCAGGACTGAAAACCGGCGGCACGGTGTCGCAGCTGTGGACGCAGCACGAGGCTTTCGCGCGCCAGGTGGCGAACGAGGTGATGGACGTCCAGGACGCGTTGACCGGCGTG
>JAIBFE010000028.1 GCA_019459705.1 Thiobacillus sp.
TCCCAGATTTCGCAGTCGGCGTGGTGCGACTTGAGCAGCAAGGCCAGTCCGTTACGAAACAAGGTGTGGTCGTCGGCCAGGATCAGCTTCATGAAAACGCACTCAGCGCATGCGGGGCTTGCGGGTATGCTTGTCCGGCACGCCGCGCGTCTGCCGGCGCGGGCTGGGCGCCATGCCAGCCCATTCCATCACCCGTGCGACCAGATCGTCGTCGAGTTCCATTTTCTGTCCGCGACGCAGCTGCGGCGGCAGCGCGATCGGGCCGAAGCGGATGCGCGTCAGCCGCGACACCGTCAGGCCGAAGTGCTCGAACAGCCGCCGCACCTCGCGCTTGCGGCCTTCCTTGATCACCACGCGATACCAGCGGTTGGCGCCCTCGCCGCCCGCGGCGAAGCAGCTCTGCAGCTGCGCCGGACCATCGTCGAGTTCCACCCCGGACAACAGCTGCGCAATCATGTCCTCGGTCAGTTCGCCCAGCACCCGCACCGCATATTCGCGCTCGACCTCGAAGCGCGGGTGCATCAGCTGGTTGGCCAGCTCTCCGTCGGTAGTGAAGACCATCAGGCCGTCGGTGTTGTAGTCCAGCCGGCCGATGGAGATCCACTTGGCGCCGCGCAGCTTGGGCAGCGCGTCGAACACGGTGGCGCGGCCCTTGGGGTCGTCGCGGGTGACGATCTCGCCTTCCGACTTGTGATAGATCAGGATGCGGGTGCGCTTCTCGTCGAAGCGCAGGTAGACGCGCCGCCCGCTGACCTTGACGATGTCGCGCGGGCCGACCTTGCTGCCGATCGTGGCGGTCTCGCCGTTGACCTGCACGCGACCCTCGGCGATCCATTCCTCCATCTCGCGGCGCGAGCCCAACCCGGCCGATGCCAGCGCTTTTTGCAGGCGTTCGCTCGGCGCCTCGGGGGCGATCGCCTGCTGCAGGCGGCTCGCCGCGCGCCCCATGGGGGCAGTGGGCGAACGGCGGATGGGGGATGCGGGGCGGGCCATAAATTAATGTATCTCGGTGACTGCACTGTCAGGGGCAGTACTGACGCGGGCGGTTTCGATCACCGCGCCAAACGTCTGGGGGACATCATTGTCCGCCAATTCCTCGCGCAATTCAGGAATTAATGCGGTTTCGTCCGGGGTGACCAGATTGCCGAGCTCTTCCAGCGGCGGCAGTTCAGACAGCGTGCGCAGCCCAAGGTCGCTGAGGAAGTGGCCGGTGGTGCCGAACAGTGCCGGGCGCCCCGGCACGTCGCGATGGCCGATCGCCTCGATCCAGCCGCGCTCTTCCAGCGTCTTGATGATGTTCGGGTTGACCGACACGCCGCGGATGTCCTCGATGTCGCCGCGCGTCACCGGCTGACGGTAGGCGATGATGGCGAGCGTTTCCAGCACCGCGCGCGAGTAGCGCGGCGGCTTCTCGTTCTTCAGCCGCGACAGCCAGGGCTGCATTTCGGCACGCGTCTGGAAGCGCCAGCCGTCGGCCACCTGAATCAGTTCGACACCGCGGCCGTGCCATTGCGCCCGCAATTCGTCGAGCGCACGGCGCAGCGCGTCGTTGGACAGGCCTTGATCGGGCGCATCCTGCTCGAACATGCGCTTGAGTTCGGCCAGCGACAGCGGCTCGATGGTCGCCAGCAAGGCGGCTTCCAGCACGACTTTCAGATCTTCGGGATGGTCACTCGGTTGCAGATTCATGGAGCTTTACGTAGATGGGGGCAAACGGCTCGGCTTGCGTCACGTCGAGCAGGGTTTCCTTGGTCAGTTCCAGCACCGCGAGGAAGGTGACCACCAGTTCGTGCACGGTCGAGGCATCCGGGAACAGGTCCTTGAATTCCATGAACTCGCCCGGGGTCAGCCGCTTCAGAATCCGGCTCATGTGTTCGCGAATCGACAACTCCTGGCGACCGATGCGGTGATGGGTTCGGTTTTTCGCACGCGACAGGATCGCCAGCCAGGCCGCGGCGAGTTCTTCCGGGTGAAGACTCGGCAGCCGCTTGGCTGCTGCCGGCAGGAACACGCTGACCGTGTCGAAGTCGCGCCCGGCTTGCGGCAGGGCATCGAGATGCTGGCCTGCAAGCTTCATCTGCTCGTATTCCAGCAGGCGGCGCACCAGTTCGGCACGCGGATCGTCGCCCTCGTTGGTTTCTTCTGCCTGCTCGCGGCGCGGCAGCAGCATGCGCGATTTGATGTCGATCAGCATCGCCGCCATCAAGAGGTATTCCGCCGCGAGCTCCAGCCGGGTGACGCGCGCCGCTTCCACATAGGCCATGTACTGCTTGGTCAGTGCCGCCATCGGGATATCCAGCACGTCAAGGTTCTGGCGGCGGATGAGGTACAGCAGCAGGTCAAGCGGGCCTTCGAAAGCGTCGAGAAACACTTCGAGCGCATCCGGCGGAATGTAAAGATCCTGCGGCAACTCAGTCAGCAACTCGCCGCGCACCTTGATGACGGGTGCGGGCGGCGTGGCGGGAGGCGGCAGATCGAGTAGCTCGACTTCGGTCATGCCGGGCATTTTACCCGACTCGGCGGGCCCTCAGGTCTGCCCCGGGTATTCCCACTATTGATCACGTAAAAATTCTGGAATTGTGCAGCGCTTGCATTTTACCGAACGGTCAACTAGTATGCGGCACATGAATATCGCCACCGACACCCGATCCCGAATCATTGCAGCGGCAAAACCCCGTTTCCATTCGCGCAGCTATGCCAATGTGGGAATCCAGGAAATCTGCGAGAGTGCCGGCGTGCAAAAGGGCAGCTTCTATCACTTCTTCCCCTCCAAGCGGGATCTGGTGCTGGCCGTGATCGACGAGTACGCGGAAGAATGGGCAAGCGGCTTTGTGGCTGAGGCGTTCGATCCGGCGTTGCCACCGATGGAGCGGATCGATTACCTGATCGACGCGGCCTACTTCTGGCAAAAATCGATCAAGGAAGTGCACGGGCGGATGCTGGGTTGCATCTTCGGCAATTTGACGCTGGAAGTCAGCACGCAGGACGATATTCTGCGCGCCAAACTGCTCGCCATTTTTACGCGGGCCAAATCCCGGTTCCGCGAAACCCTGGAAGAGGCCGTTTCCAAAGACATCATCCCCCCCCTGGATGCCGCCCTGACTGCAGAAGCCATGCTGGCCTACCTCGAAGGCGTGATCCTGCTGGCCAAGGCGCAGAACGACCCCGACGTGCTCTACCGGCTGGGGCCTGCGATCAAAACGCTGCGCATTGAAACGATGGCCCCCTGATTGCCATGCGATCCGGGCCGTTTTTTTTATTCAGCGACTTAACCGACCGGTCTAGCAAGAGCCTGGGCCAGTGGCTGAGCTTCCATCATTCAGGACCTTTTTCGCCCGGCATTTTTTTGCCGACCCTCTTGACCGTACGGTCATCTACTAGCAAAGGAGCATCACGATGAGCACGAATGCAACGCAATCTCTGGATACCCGTGGCATGAACTGTCCCCTGCCGATTCTGCGTACCAAAAAAGCCTTGTCTGCGATGGCTGCAGGAGAAACCCTTGCCGTCACCGCGACCGATCCCGGCTCGTTGAAAGACATGCAGGCCTTCTGCAAGCAAACCGGGCACGAGCTGGTTTCTTCCAGCACGAATCAGGGCGAGTTTGAGTTTCTCATTCGCAGGGCTTGAGGAGACGATCATGGGTGCAGCTGAAAAACTCATCGCAGAGAATCTGGACAAATCCCTGTTCAACCAGTGGTTTGACCAGCGATTTGAAACCAAAATGGCCGAGCGCGACGCCGCGCATGTGCCATCCCTGGCCATCATCGCCACCAAGGGCACGATGGATTGGGCCTACCCGCCCTTCATCCTGGCATCCACGGCGTCGGCACTGGGCTGGGACGTGTCGATTTTCTTCACGTTCTACGGACTGGAACTGCTCAAGAAGGATCTGCATCTCGAGATCAGTCCGCTCGGCAATCCCAGCATGCCGATGAAAATGCCGTTCGGGCCGCAGTGGCTGCAGGACATCAACTGGAAGGTGCCGAACGTCGTCATGGCCGGCATTCCGGGATTCGAGAAAGTGGCGACCGGACTGATGGAGCAAACGGTGAAAAACAAGGGCGTGGCCACCATCGACGAACTGCGCAGCGCCTGCCTCGAGGCCGACGCCAAGCTCTACGCCTGCCAGATGACGGTGGACCTGTTCGGCTATTCGCAGGATGAGTTCATCCCGGAGATCGCGGGATGGATCGGCGCGGCGAGTTTCCTGCCGCAGGCACAGAAGTCGGACGTCTGTCTCTTCATCTGAACCGTGCTCTGCCCGGGTCGCGTCTGATGCATCCGCGCGGCTTGGGCCGACTGGGAGGATGGGAATATTGTTTTCAAGACCCGCCCCCGATGCGCAGCTCTAGCTAAGTCTGCTGCTTGGCATCCACTGCCACCAGCCAGCGCAAGGCAGCGGCAATTGTGGAGAGAGCATACACCGCCATCGTCATTGACGGCGCGACGGGTTCTTCCGTCGGCTGGCCGTGGCGGTAATTTTGCAGCCCGTCGACCGCCTGCGCCAGCCCATCGAACAGCTTTGACACCGTAACCTGCTCCGTAGCCTCGGCGGCGCCAGCCAACGCGAGCGGCTTGAGCTTGTTCTCGACCATCCATTTGTTCAGGTTCTTGCTGGCCGGGTCCATGAGCCTGGCGAGGATTTCCAGCGCCTCAAATGCGGAACGGACCGAGGCCTTTGTGTCGGCGGGCTGGGCGTCGAGGTATCCGTGGGCCGCCTCGAACGCTGTCTTGATGCCAGCGTACCGGGCCGCGCTCAGACAACTCAGCGCGGACACGCGGTTCCGCTCGAACTCCTCGTCCACGAAGTAATGGACGCCGCAGCGGTCATCGAGCCGGTAGCTCATGTTCTCCTCGCGCAGGGCGCGGGAGACGAAAGCGTACCAACCGCCAGCGACGCGGCGATTCCCCGTGTACGTGAGATCAAAATACTTCCAGATCAGCGTGATTGCATCGAGAACGTGCTCAATGCGTTCTTCGGTGAAGAATTCGGTGAATTCGTAAGCGTAATAACCATATCTAATAATCAGGCCGCCCTCCTGCTTGATGTGAGCGGCGATTCTAGCGAGTTCATTATTACAATTGGTCTGCAAATAGGCGTACAGCCTGTTGCGGAACCGAGCGCTGTCCTGCAGCGGTGCGCCGCGCTCCAGGTACACGCGTGAGAACAGTTCGCCGGCAGGCGCGGCCTCGGTCATGTCATTCATTTAGAAACAAATACCTGTTGGATTTGGGGCACTGCTCTCAACTAGCAGCGCTAGCAAGCAGCGCAAATGCCTGGGGCAGTTGTGGAAGGCCAACCGCCACCGTGACCACATTTGCCATCGCCCCAAGCGTATCAAGAAGTCTCTTGCCGAGCTCAGTGTCAGTGAGGAATGACCTGTACTGACCATCAACCACAGCATGACCAAAGGTCGTCTCAATGGCATCGAGCAGCGGCAAAGCACCTATCAGTTTGTACTCGTCGATCGCGGCAATAATCTTATGAAGATTCCGGGCCAAGTACCTCTTCACTTCTTCGGGCAGTTCTGAGGACAAGACCTCGACGAGTATTGCATCGAGCTGTTCCCTTACAGAAGCAAGGTCGGCATCAGCGATCAGTTTAGTGTTGTCTTTCGCCTGAAGCATGGTGGACGCCATCTTCAGGTAAGTGAGAGTGTGGGTGTCAATTTGGTCGATGAACGAGTTCCAAGTCGAATGCAGGTTCTGCACCATGAATGCAGTGTTGACTTTGGCTTCCCAGTGCGACCATATATTCCCCTCTTCCGGGAATTCCTCTTGCAATGCGGCTATGGTGAGACGCGGAAGCTCCATGGCCTTGCCGAGTCGCGCCATGAGGAGGGATGGGTCACCGTTTGCTTCGAGCAGTTCTCCCCAAACTCCTTGGCAATTGGCGGTCGGCGATTTCGTCTTACCCCTCTCAAGGAGCGAGAGGAGCCGTGCTGCGGGGTTGTCGTAATTCATTGTTGTATGCGCGCGTAGTGATACCGAAATCCTACATCAGATTCTTGCTGCGCTTGGCGACGCCCACAGCAATCTCCGAAGGGCATTGCGCGGCATGAGCTGAGATTAGTCAGCATATCCCAATCCGGTCTCGGAACCACCAGACCATTCCTTCGCATAGACGCCCTCTGCGACGAGGCGGTGACCACCCGTGGGATTGTCTTTGAAAAGGCCAGCTTGATCAGACGCCATCGCGTCGCGAAATCGCATCGCACAGAGGCAATTCGATGACGTAATGAAAGCCGCCGGCCTTACCCAAACGCCACCGCCGCCACATCGTGATACCGCCTGGCGAAATGCACGGTCAGCCCGGCACGGATGTGGTCGGGCAGTTTGTCGAAGTCGCGCCGGTTGGCATCGGGCAGGATCAATTCGTCGATGCCGATGCGGCGCGCGGCGATGACTTTTTCGCGGATGCCGCCCACCGGCAGCACCTGACCGGTGAGCGTGAGTTCCCCGGTCATCGCCAGCGGGCGGTTGATTTTGACGTTTTTCGCCAGCGACAGCAGCGCGGTGGCCATGGTGACGCCCGCGCTGGGGCCATCCTTGGGGGTGGCACCTTCCGGCACGTGCAGGTGGACAAAACTGCTGTCGTAGAACTTTGCGTCAGCGCCATACAGTTTGAGATGCGAGGCAATATAGCTGTAGGCAATCTCGGCCGATTCCTTCATCACCTCACCCAGCTTGCCGGTGAGCTTGAAGCCGCGATTCAGGGTATGCACGCGCGTTGCCTCGACCGGCAGCGTCGTGCCGCCCATCGCGGTCCACGCCAACCCGGTAACAACGCCGATGCCGCTCATCGGCTTCTGGCGACTGAACACCGGCTTGTCGAGATAGATCTCGACTTCCTTGACGCCGATCCTGATCGGCGTGGCCGTGCCACCGAGGATCTTCACCACCGCCTTGCGCGCCACCCGCCCCAGCTGCTTTTCAAGGTTGCGCACCCCGGCCTCGCGCGCGTAGCCCTCGATCACGTGGCGCAGCGCGCCTTCGCTGATGCTGAGCTGGCTCTTTTTCAGCCCCGCCCGCTCAAGAACGCGCGGCCACAGGTGGTGCTTGGCGATCGCGATTTTTTCCTCGGTGATATAGCCCGACAGGCGGATGACTTCCATGCGGTCGAGCAAAGCCGACGGGATGGAGAAATCGTTCGCGGTGCAGATGAACAGCGCCTTGGACAGATCGAAGCGCACGTCGAGGTAATGGTCGAGGAAATCGGCGTTCTGCTCAGGGTCGAGCACTTCCAGCAGGGCCGACGCGGGGTCACCCTGGTAGCTGGCGCCGATCTTGTCGATCTCGTCGAGCATGATGACCGGGTTGGCTGATTCCACTTCCTTCAGCGCCTGCACGAACTTGCCGGGCATGGCACCAATATAGGTGCGGCGATGCCCCTTGATCTCGGCCTCGTCGCGCATGCCGCCGACCGAGAAGCGATAGAACTTGCGTCCCAGTGCCTCGGCAACCGATTTGCCGATCGAGGTCTTGCCGACGCCCGGCGGCCCGATCAGCAGCAGGATCGAGCCCGCCATTTCGCCGCGCATGGCGCCGACGGCGAGAAATTCGATGATGCGCTCTTTCACATCGTCTAGCCCGTCATGGTCGCGGTCGAGGATGCGGCGTGCGCGATCGAGGTCGATCTTGTCCTGCGTATGCACGCCCCACGGCAGCACGGTCAGCCAGTCGAGATAGTTGCGGGTGACGGTGTATTCCGGCGAGCCGGTCTCCAGCAGCGACAGCTTGTGCATCTCCTCGTCGATACGCTTTTTCGCCTGCTCGGGCAGCGTCAGCTTGGCGATGCGCTCGTTGAAGGTATCGAGCTCGGCGGTCTTGTCGTCCTTGGCAAGGCCAAGCTCCTTCTGGATCGCCTTCAACTGCTGGCGCAGGAAGAACTCGCGTTGCTGCTCGCTCATCTTCTCGTCGACCTTCTCGCGGATGTCCGACTGCAGGCGGGCCACGTCGAGCTCTTTCTTCAGCAGCACCAGCACCTTTTCCATGCGCTTCTTGAGGGCAAAGGCCTCCAGCACGTCCTGCAGCTCCTGCTTCGACGCCGTGGTCAGGCTGGCGGCAAAGTCGGTCAGCTTCGAGGGCTCATTCGGTCCGAAGCGGTTGAGGAAGAACTTGAGCTCCTCCGAATACAGCGGATTAAGCGGCAGCAACTCCTTGATGGTGTTGATGATGGCGATCGAATAGGCACGGATTTCCTCGGATTCCGGCTTGCCCGGCTCGTTCGGATACTCGACCCTGACCTTGTAGGGCACCGTGTCCGACAGCCACTCGACGATGCGGAAACGTCGCGACCCTTCGGCGATGAACTGCATCTTGCCGTCGGAACGCACCGGATGATGAATTCGCACCACCGTGCCGACATTGCGGAAATCCGCCCGCTTCACGTCGTCGGTGTTGTCGGGCTTGACCACCACCAGGCCCACCATGTGGTGCGCGGTGTCGCCAATGGCTTCCACCGTCGACAGCCACGGCGCCTCGTTCATCAGCAGCGGCAGGGTTTGCGCCGGGAAAAACGGCTTTTCGGTCAGCGGCAGCAGGTACAGCTCGGCCGGCAGCACCGGAGCAGCCGGCAACTGACGGTCGTCGGGAAGTACCTCACCTTCCAGCGCGGGGTCATTGGGCATGGTCTGATCTTCTCAATCCGGTCAACAGGATTAGGAAGTATCGGGCCTATCCGCCCGATTTCAAGGCTGGGGTGGGTTGGCTTGCACCGGAATCTCCTCGACCATGTCAGGCAAACCCGACAGGATCATCAGTTCGACCCGGCGATTGCGTGCACGTCCTTCCGCTGTTTCATTGGAGGCAATCGGCTTGCTGGCCTCGCGTCCGATGGCGAGCAGGCGTTCTGGCGCGATACCGTTGTCGGCCAGCAGGCGCACCACGCTGGTGGCCCGCACGGCCGACAATTCCCAGTTGGAGGCGAAGACCGAATTGCTGATCGGCACGACGTCGGTGTGACCGGTAATTTCCAGGTTGAACGGCTCGTTCTTCAGGGTATTCGCAACGGCGCGCAACACTTCCAGCGATTGCGGCTCCAGCTCGGCGCGCCCTGGTTCGAACAGCACGTTGGCATTGATTTCGATACTGACCCCGCGCCGGCTCTGGGTCACCCGCACCTTGCCCTCCTTCACCAGCGGGCCCATCACCTCAAGCAGATTGCTGGCCACCTCGGTCATGTGCGCCTGCTCTTCGATCGCCTGCTGCTGTTTCAGGGTCCGCTGCCTGACGTCGGCAGGCAGCTCATCCGGCGTCAGCTGCGGTACCGGCATGTCGCTTGCTGCCGTCTTGCCGAAGGCGTCGCCAAGCGCGCCGGCGAGGACACGGAATTTGTTCTCATTGACCGCCGAAATGGCATACATCACCACAAAGAACGCGAACAGCAACGTGATGAAGTCAGCGTAGGAAATCAGCCAGCGATCATGGTTGTCGTGATCGGAGGCGATGCGGCGGCGGCGGCGCATGTCAGAGATAACCCTTGAGCCGCGCCTCGATGATGCGCGGGTTGTCGCCCTGCGCAATGCCAACGAGCCCGTCACAGATGATTTCGTGCTCGGCCACCCGGCGTGCGATGGTGAACTTGATCTTGTTGGCGATCGGCAGGAACACCAAGTTGGCCAGACCCACGCCGTAGATGGTGGCAACGAAGGCGACCGCGATGCCGGACCCCAGCTTGTCGGGGTCCGCCAGGTTTTCCATGACGTGGATCAGGCCGATCACCGCGCCCAGGATGCCCAGCGTGGGCGCATAGCCTCCTGCCGCCTCCCACACCCGTGCGGCCTGACGCTCGGCGGTCTCGAAGCTAATGATCTGGACATCGAGCGTGTCGCGCAGCTTGGCCGCATCAGCGCCGTCGACCAGCAACTGCAGGCCGGTTCTCTGGAATGGATCGTGGGTGATGTTGACGTGCCTTTCCAGTGCCAGCAGGCCTTCCTGACGCACGGTGTGCGACCACTGGACGACGCGGCGGATGAGCGTATGGGCCTCGGGTTCGGGCGGACGGAATACCCACTTCGCCATGCGCAGGCCCTTCATGAAAACCGGCAGCGGATGATGCAGCAGCACGGCAGCCAGGGTGCCGATCACCACGATGACGAACGCAGCGGGCTGCAGGAACAGGCTGATCTGCCCGCCCTCCATCGCCTGGCCGCCGAGGATGGCAACCCCGGCCAGCCCGAGGCCGATCAGGCTGCCACGATCCATGCGTCCTCCTTCAGTTTGGTGCGCAGACGCGCGATGGCCTGGCCATGCAGCTGGCAGATTCGCGATTCGCTGACGCCGAAGACTTCACTGATTTCACGCAGGTTGAGTTCCTGTTCGTAATACAGCGACATCAGCAGCTGTTCGCGCTCAGGCAGATTTTCGATGCCGGCGATGATGCAGGCACGCAGATTGGCGTCGAGCAGCTGCGGTAGCGGCATGCTGGCCTCGTCCGCCGACTGCTTGTCGAGAAAGGAGTCGTCCTCGTCGGAGTCGCCGAAATACTCGAAATACAGCAGCTGGTGGCCGCGTGCGTCCCCCAGCATGTCCTGGTACTCGGCCAGCGGAATTTTCATCGCCGCGGCAATTTCCGTTTCGCTGGGTTGGCGTCCCAGTTGATGCTGCAAGGCGCCGATGGCCTGTTCGATCTTGCGCATCGACTGCCTGGCGCTCCTCGGCATCCAGTCGGACTGGCGCAGTTCGTCGATCATCGAGCCGCGGATGCGCTGGATGGCATAGGCCTCGAACTGCGCGCTCTGCGCCTCGTCGTAGCGGCTGACCGCGTCGAGCAGGCCGATCATGCCGGCCTGCACCAGATCGTCCTCCTCCACGCTGGGCGGCAGCCGGCCCATCATGTGATGGGCCAGCCGTTTGACCATGGGGATGTTTTGCGTCAGCAGATAGCTTTTTTCGCTTTTGCCGCTTGCGGTGTACATGGCGTTTACCCCCTCCTGTAGGCTTCCACCAGACGCCCACCCTGGATCACGCGCTGCATGAACCCGCCGACGCTGCCCAGGCTGGGCGGTTGCGGCCAGCGCAGCAGGCCGTCGGCCAGCTTGCGGAACTGCGAGGTGGACTGGGCAACCGGAAACGCATCCACCACCGACGTATGCAGATGGCCCGCACGGGTCAGGCGCTCGTCCAGCGGAATATAGCCCAGATAGTCGACCGACACGCCCAGATAGCGCTCGGCCGTATGGGCAAAATTGCGCGCCACGGCCTGTGCCTGCTCCGGCGATTCCATGCGGTTGAGGAGCAGGCGGAACTGCTGTTTACCGAAATTCTGCGCCAGCCGTTTCACCAGGGTGTAGGCCTGCGTGATGGCCGTACTGCCGGGCGGCAGCACCACCATGATTTCGGAAGCGGCCAGGCCCAGCGGCAGCGCATCGGGATCGGTGGCGTCTTCCATGTCCACCAGCACCACGTCGACGCCGCATTGCAGGCGGTTGAAGCTCTGCGCCAGCCATTCCTGATCGCGTTCCGACAGACGCCCCAGGCGGCTGAAGCCGCCGCCGATCGGCAGCACCTGCACGTTGTCGGGGCCGTTGAGAATCAGTGCATCCAGGGTGCAGCGCCCCTGCAGCGCATCCGCCACGTCGAAGCGCGGTTTCAGTCCCAGCGCGTCGCAGGCGCCCTGCCCGTGCTGGTTCTGGTCGATGATGAGGACGTCGCGCCCGGAGCGCGCGAGGGCGACCGCCAGATTGGCGGTCGCGGCAGTCTTGCCCGCGCCCTGGTGTACCGACCTCACGGGTATGACCTGAAATACCCTCAGGCCCCGCAAGCGGCGCCGCCCGGCGGCCTGATAGCTGGCGAATAT
>JAIBFE010000046.1 GCA_019459705.1 Thiobacillus sp.
GCCCACGGCGAGGGTTACTACCACTCGGTCACAATGTTCTTATTCCTGTGGCTGACCGGACGCTTTCTCTAAATCAACGCGCGCCGCCGTGCGGGCGCCGCGGTCGAGGAACTGGTCAAGCTCATCCCCGCCGCCACCACGCGCCTGCCCCACTGGCCGGCACGCGACGAGGAACAGGTGCCGGTGGCGCGCCTCGCGGTAGGCGACCACGTGCTGGTGCGCCCCGGCGAAACCCTGCCCGCCGACGGCGTGGTGGTCGAGGGCGACAGCGCGGTGAGCGAGGCGATGCTGACCGGCGAATCGCTGCCGGTATCGAAGAGCAAGGATGCGAAAGTGGTCGGCGGCAGCCTCAACCAGGCGAGCCCGCTGGTGGTCCGGGTCGACAGGCTCGGCGCCGACACGCGTCTGGCCTCCATCGTGCGTCTGCTCGACCGCGCGCAAAGCGAGAAGCCGCGCATCGGCCAGCTGGCGGATCGCGCCGCCGCCTGGTTCGTCGGCCTGCTGCTGCTGATCACCGTGCTGGTCGGTCTGGCCTGGTACGTCATCGATCCGTCGAAAGCGCTGTGGATCGTGGTGTCGATCCTGGTCGTCACCTGTCCCTGCGCGCTGGGTCTCGCCACCCCCGCCGCGCTCACCACCGCCACCGGGCGGCTGACCCGGCTGGGCCTGCTGACCACCCGCGGCCACGCGCTGGAAACGCTGGCGCGCGCCACCGACCTGGTGTTCGACAAGACCGGCACGCTGACCCACGGCCGCCTCTCCGTGCGCCGCGTGGTGCCGCTGGGCGGACGCAGCGAAGCCGAGGTGAGGGCACTGGCCGCGGCGCTCGAAGCCGGCTCCGAACATCCGATCGCCCGGGCATTGCGGGACGCCTCGGACACGTCCCTCCGCGCCAGCGATGTGCGCAATACGCCCGGACGCGGCGTCGAAGGCAGCATCGACGGACGCAGCTATCGCCTGGGTTCGCCCCGTTTCGCCGCCAGCAGCGAGACCCCGCCGCAGGCGCCCGCCGCAGGCAGCGGCGAGTACCATGAAGGGCACGAAAGCTGGGTCGCGCTCGCCGCAGACAACGAGCTGATCGCCTGGTTCGCACTCGCCGACACGCCGCGCGCGGACGCCCCCGCCGCACTCGCCGCTTTACAGCGGCAAGGGCTGCGGGTGCACTTGGTGTCGGGCGATGCCGAAGCTGCGGTCAGGGCGACGGCGCTGCAACTCGGCATCGCCGAGTGGCACGCCGGCGCCCTGCCGGAGGACAAGCTCGCCTATGTGAAATCCCTGCAGCAGCAGGGCCGCATCGTCGCCATGGTGGGCGACGGCATCAACGACGCACCGGTGCTGGCCGGCGCGCAGGTGTCGATCGCGATGGGCGAAGGCGCCGACGTCGCGCAGGCCGCGGCCGACATGGTGATGCTCGGCAGCCGGCTGGGCACGCTGTCGGAAGGCGTCGCGCTCGCCCGCAAGACGCAGCAGATCATTCGCCAGAACCTCGGCTGGGCGCTCGGCTACAACCTGATCGCCATCCCTGCCGCTGCGCTGGGTTATGTCACCCCATGGATCGCCGGCATCGGCATGTCGGCCAGTTCCCTGCTGGTGGTGCTGAACGCGCTGCGGCTGTCCGACTTCAAGCAGACCGCCGAAACCGCAGGCCACCCGATGCACGCGTCAAGCATCAAGCCGCAGGCCCCGGGCCTCTGAGATGGACATCCTGCTGCTGCTGATTCCCCTGAGCCTCGTTCTCGTCGGCGTCATCGCCTGGATCATGCTGTGGGCCGCCAAGAGCGGTCAGTTCGACGACCTCGAAGGCCCCGGCCACAGCTTCATCATGGACGACGACAGCCCGCCCAAACACGACGACGCACCCAAGCCCTGAGCCTCCCGATCGCCTATGCTGTGAGCTCCCCCATCGACAGTGCCGCGACATGCATCCCCCCCTCCTCTGGTTTTTGGCCGACCCGATGTGTTCATTGTGCTGGGGTTTTTCGCCGGTGATCGAAAGCGTGCGCGACGCCTATCGCGATCACATGAAAATCGCGCTGGTGCTGGGCGGCCTGCGGCCGGGCGAAACCGCGCCGCTGACGGCGGCAGGACGCGAGGAGATCCTGCATCACTGGCATCAGGTGCATGCCCGCACCGGCCAGCCCTTCCGTTTCGAGCATGCGCTTCCGCCAGGCTTCGTGTACGACACCGAACCCGCCAGCCGGGCGGTGGCGACCGTAGGCAGCATCGACCCCGCGCTGATCTTCCCGCTGTTCAAGTCTATCCAGCGCGCGTTCTATGCCGAAGGGCGCGACGTCACGCAGCCCGAGATGCTGGCCGACCTGGCAGCAGAACGCGGCGTCGACAAGAAAGCGTTTCTGCTGGCGTTCGACAGCGAGGCCGCGCGCGCCCGAACCCAGGCGCATTTCCGCCAGGCACGCCAGGCCGGTGTGCGCGGCTTCCCCGCGCTGATCCTGCAGCAGGACGCGCAGCTTCACTCCGTCAGCAACGGCTGCCAGCCGCTGGAGACAGTGCGCGCGGCCATCGACGCCTGGCTGGACGCGTGATGCCGCGCGCCCAGCTGCGCATAAGGCAGCCCGGCTGTTCGATTCCTTCATGCCGCCGCGCACTCGCCGGTAAAATCCCCGCTTCATCCACCCTGGAGTCTTCCGATGGCCCGCCTGTTTCCGTTTTCCGCCACACTCTTTTTCGCGGCGCTGATGCTCGGCATCTCCGGCTGCGGCGCCAGCGAGCCCGGCACGCAGACCGTGTCCACCGCGCCCGCCGCCGGGCAGCCGGCCAACCCCCGCGTGCTGATCGAAACCAGCAAGGGCAACATCACGGTGGAAGTGTTCCCCGGTCAGGCGCCGCAGTCGGCAGAGAACTTTCTCGGCTACGTGAAAAGCGGGTTTTACGACGGCCTGATTTTTCATCGCGTGATTCCGGGCTTCATGATCCAGGGCGGCTGCATGATTGCCAGCATGGCCGAAAAACCCAAGGGTG
>JAIBFE010000059.1 GCA_019459705.1 Thiobacillus sp.
ACGCGCCCTTCGTCAACATCCTCAACGTCTGCCCCGACCTCTACGACCGCACCCTGGTGCTGAACGGCGTGTCGAAGGCCTATTCGATGACCGGCTGGCGCATCGGCTACGCCGCCGGCCCGGAAGCCATCCTGCGCGCGATGACCAACGTGCAGTCGCAATCCACCTCCAACCCGACCTCGATCTCGCAGGTGGCTGCCGAAGCCGCGCTGAACGGCGACCAGGGCTGCATCATCCCGATGCTTGACGCCTTCAAGGAACGTCATCGCTTCGTCGTCGACGCACTCAATGCCATTCCCGGCTTCAAGTGCGTGGACAGCGGCGGCGCCTTCTACGCATTCCCCGACGTGCGCCCGGCGATCATGAATCTGCTGGCGCGCGACATCATCGAGCAGCCGACCGACATTGCCTTCTCCGAATACCTGCTGGAATCCGCCGACGTCGCTGTCGTCCCCGGCTCGGCCTTCGGCGCCGAAGGCTACATCCGTCTGTCGTTCGCCACCTCCCACGCCAATCTGGAAAAGGCGCTCAAGCGCATCGCGCAGGCGCTGGCCTGAACGCTGGCCTCCTGCATCCAGTGCAGGTAGGCTAGCGCCATGTTCCGCACCCCCGCCCTTCCCTTCCTTCGCGGCATGTATGCCCCCAAGGGTACGCTGTCCTGGCTGCTGCAGCTCGGCTACACCACCACGCGCCTGTTCAAGCAGAACGGCCTGCAGAACCACGCCGCGGCGACCGCGTTCTATTTTCTGCTGTCCGCCACCCCCGTGCTGCTGCTGCTGAGCTACGCCATGCAACTGCTGGGACGCATCGCCGAAAATTCGGTGCAGGCAAGTATCCTGATGGCCGCGCTCTACGAGCAGCTGCAGTTGGAAAACCTGACTGCGCTCGGCTTCATTCCGCAGCAGACCCAGCTCGCTGCCGGCGGCGTCGGCCTCGCCACTCTGGTGCTGTCGTCGCGCGGGCTGGTCAATGCGGTGCACGGTGCGTTCAAGGTCATCTTTCCCGAGCAGACCAGGCGCAACGTGGTGGTGTCGTGGGTGCTGCCGCTGATCATCCTGCCGGTGCTGTTCCTGCTGATGGGGCTGGCCGCGCTGGCACAGACCACGCTGAGCTTCCTGGCGCAGTATGATTTCATCGGCACCGGCAATGCCCAGGTGCTGCAGGCGCTCAACTCGCTGTTCGGCTTTGCCATGATCTGGGCGCTGCTGTTCGCCGCCTACTGGCGGCTGCCGCGCCAGCATCCGCGCGCGCGCGACGCCGCCGTGTTCGCGCTGGGCGCCACCGTGAGCCTGGGGCTGCTGCTCGCGCTGTTCGGCGCCTTCTTCAAGCTGGAGAACTACCACAGCCTGTACGGCGCGCTCGGCGGCGTGGTGTTCGTGCTGATCGGCGGCTATTTCGCCTTCCTGCTGCTGTACCTGTGGGCGCAGGCGCTGTACGCCTATGGCAAGGCCGACATCACCGCGCTGGAAAAGCTCTTCCTCGGCGGCAGCGGCGAAGGCGCCAGCAAGCTCGATGGCTGTGTCTTCGCCGACACCGGACGCCTGCTCGAAAAATACGGCCAGGTCCACCCCGCCGGCCATACCCTGATCTAGGAAGGCAGCGATTCGAAGATCGCCTATTTCGTCTATGCCGGCCGCGCCGCGTTCTACAACAACACCGACAACGGGCGCCGCCGCGTGGGG
>JAIBFE010000061.1 GCA_019459705.1 Thiobacillus sp.
CGGCATATCAACCACGCTCATCCATAGTTGGGGGGCATAGTTTGGAATTCAAGATGGCTGACAGGTTCCCCATCAGCCATTCCGGTTCAGGCGCCGGCAGCCAGCGGCTGGTCGCCCTGGTCGGAGTAGATCAGCAAGGGCTTGCCGTCGCCGCTGATCAGGCCGTTGTCCACCACCACTTTGCTGACGCCCTTGAGAGAAGGCAGGTCGTACATGGTATCGAGCAGGGCATGCTCGATGATCGAGCGCAGACCGCGTGCGCCGGTGCGGCGCGCCAGTGCGCGCTTGGCGATGGCATTGAGCGCATCCTCGCGGAACTCGAGTTCAACGCCTTCCATTTTGAACAGTTTGATGAACTGCTTGGTCAGCGCGTTTTTCGGCTCGGTCAGGATCTGCACAAGCGCTGCTTCGTCGAGTTCATCGAGTGTTGCGACTACCGGCAAACGTCCGACAAATTCCGGGATCAGGCCATATTTGATGAGATCTTCGGGTTCGACCTGGTGCAGCAGTTCAACATCGCGCTTGGTCTCGTCGACATTCTTGACCTGCGCACCGAAGCCGATGCCACCCTTCTCGGTGCGACCGCGGATGACCTTTTCCAGCCCGCTGAACGCGCCGCCGCAAATGAACAGGATGTTGCTGGTATCGACCTGGACGAATTCCTGGTTCGGATGCTTGCGCCCGCCCTGCGGCGGAACCGACGCGGTAGTGCCTTCGATCAGCTTGAGCAGTGCCTGCTGCACGCCTTCGCCTGAGACGTCGCGAGTGATCGAGGGGTTGTCGGCCTTGCGCGAAATCTTGTCGATTTCATCAATGTAGACAATGCCCTGCTTGGCCTTGTCCACATCGTAATCGCATTTCTGCAGCAGTTTCTGAATGATGTTCTCGACATCCTCGCCCACATAGCCGGCTTCGGTCAGTGTGGTGGCATCGGCGATCACGAACGGCACGTTCAGCAGGCGCGCCAGCGTCTGCGCCAGCAGGGTCTTGCCCGAACCGGTCGGACCGATCAGCAGGATATTGCTCTTGGCGAGTTCGACTTCGCCGCTGCCGGAATTGCTGCGCAGGCGCTTGTAATGGTTGTAAACCGCCACCGCCAGGGCTTTCTTGGCCTGGCTCTGACCAATCACGTACTGATCGAGAATATCGCTGATTTCGTGCGGCGTCGGCAGATCGGAACCCGCACTCTTCTGGCTGTCGGCCTGCTGGATTTCCTCGCGGATGATGTCGTTGCACAGTTCGACGCATTCATCACAGATGAATACCGACGGCCCGGCAATCAACTTGCGCACTTCGTGCTGGCTTTTGCCACAGAAGGAGCAGTAAAGAAGTTTGTCGCTCGAGCCTTTGTCTGCCATGCCAGTTCCTTGCTTAATTGCCTGATGCTTCGTTGCGGCTGGTCAGCACCTTGTCGACCAGACCATAGCTCACCGCGTCGTTCGCGCTCATGAA
>JAIBFE010000099.1 GCA_019459705.1 Thiobacillus sp.
CACGCCAACAAGTTCCAGAAGACCCTGGACACTCTGGGCGCGTAATTCTGCCCAAGTAAAAAGCGGGTCGGGTTCGGCCCGCTTTTTTTGGCCCTGATTTTCAAAAAAACAATGGAGTTCGCATGAGCACACGCGAAGGCAGCCTCGAAGCCCCGACCCGTCACCCGCTCGACTGGAAAAACCCGGATTTCTACAACGAAGACAAGCTCAACCATGAGTTGGAGCGTGTTTTTGACGCCTGCCATGGCTGCCGCCGCTGCGTGTCGCTGTGCACTGCGTTTCCGACCCTGTTCGATCTGGTCGACGAATCCTCGACCATGGAAGTGGACGGCGTCGCCAAGGCCGACTACATGAAGGTGGTCGACGAGTGCTATCTGTGCGACCTCTGCTACATGACCAAGTGTCCCTATGTGCCGCCGCATCCGTGGAATATCGATTTTCCGCACGTCATGCTGCGTGCCAAGGCGATCAAGTACAAGAAGGGCGAGACGACCTTCCGCGACAAGCTGCTGTCCAGCACTGACGCGATGGGCAAGCTCGCCTCGATTCCGGTGGTGGTGCAGGCGGTCAACGCCAGCCTGAAGAGCAAGCCGATCCGCAAGCTGGTCGACAGCGTGCTGCACATCCACCCCGACCGCAAGCTGCCTGAATACGACAGCGCGAAATTCCGTTCCACCGCGAAGCCGCGCAGCGATTTCGCGGTGAAGGCTGGCGAGAAGACGCCCGGCAAGGTGGCGATCTACTCGACCTGCTACGTGAACTACAACGAGCCCGGCATCGGCCACGATCTGCTGAAACTGCTGGCGCACAACGAGATCCCCGCCGTTCTGGTGGAGAAGGAAGCCTGCTGCGGCATGCCCAAGCTGGAGCTGGGCGACCTCGACGCCGTGGCCAGGCTCAAGGAAATCAACATTCCACATCTGGCCAAGCTGGCGCGCGAAGGCTACGCCATCCTCACGCCGGTGCCCTCGTGCACCCTGATGTACAAGCAGGAACTCCCGCTGATGTTCCCCGACGACGCCGACGTGCAGGCGGTGAAGGAGGCGATGTGGGATCCGTTCGAATACCTGATGGCGCGCAACGTCGACGGCCTGCTGAAGACCGATTTCAACAGCCCGCTCGGCAAGGTGGCTTACCACGTGCCCTGCCATCAGCGGGTGCAGAACATCGGCAACAAGACGCGCGACGCGCTGCAGCTGGCCGGTGCCACGGTGACGATGGTCGAGCGCTGCTCCGGCCACGACGGCACCTGGGGCGTGAAGAGCGAATACTTCGACAAGTCGATGAAGATCGGCAAGCCGGTGTTCCGCCAGATGGCGGAACCTGCGCCCGATTACGTGAGTTCCGACTGCGCGATCGCCGCGCGTCATATCCTGCAGGGCATGGGCGAAGCCGCCACCGCGCAGAAGCAGCACCCGATCACGCTGCTGCGCATCGCCTATGGTCTTGAATGAATCGTTAGCAAGGAGAAAACCATGCCGCAGATTACCCGTGACAGCCTGATGACCCTGGAGGGCTACGCCAAGGTGCGCCCCGAGATGCGCGCCGAAATCATGGCGCACAAGAAGAATCGCATGGTCGAGCTGGGCGACCACGTGACGCTGATCTTCGAGGACGAGAAGACCATGCGCTACCAGATTCAGGAAATGCTGCGTGCCGAGCGCACCTATGAGGAAGCCGGCATCCAGGACGAACTCGACGCTTACAACCCGCTGGTGCCGGACGGCACCAACTGGAAGGCGACGATGATGATCCAGTATTCCGACCCGGACGCGCGCAAGGTCGCGCTGGCCAAGCTGAAGGGCATCGAGGACCGCGTGTGGGTGCAGGTGGCCGACCAGCCGAAGGTGTTCGCCATCGCCGACGAAGACCTGGAGCGCGAGAACGAGGAGAAAACCTCGTCGGTGCACTTCCTGCGTTTCGAGCTCGACCCCACCTCGATCGCAGCCGCCAAATCCGGCGCGGCGATCCGCATGGGCATCGATCTTGCCGCGTATACGGTGGAGTCGATGACGCTGGTGGACAACACCCGTGCAGCACTGGTGGTGGATTTGGCCTAAAGTGATTTAGGGCGGCACAACCACGACAACAATGCGCCGCCTTTCCTTGAGGAGGGCGTGATGCTGGATCAATTGCTGGTTCATCAGGTGCGGCGGCGGGTAGAGGCATCCGGCCTGCCATTCGTGGTCGAGTTCTGGAATGGCGAGCAGGTCGGCGCTGTCGCCGATGCGGCGGTACGGGTGCGGCTGCATCAGGCGGCCAGTCTCAAGGCCATGGCCGACCCCAGTCTGGGCGCACTGGCGCGCGCCTACGTCGAGGGCGATCTGGATCTGGAGGGCAACGTACGCGACATCCTCGCGCTCGGCGACCGCCTGTGCAACGCAGGCGATTGCGCACCCAAAACCGGCTCCGACGGCTGGAAGTGGTGGCGCCACACGCGCAGCAAGGACCGCAGGAATATCCAGTACCACTACGACGTATCCAATGATTTCTATGGCCTGTGGCTGGACAAGCGGCGGGTCTATTCCTGCGCTTATTTCAAGAACCCGGACATGAGTCTGGACGACGCGCAGGAAGCCAAGCTCGATCACATCTGCCGCAAGCTCGATCTCCAGCCCGACGAGCAGTTTCTCGACATCGGCTGCGGCTGGGGCGGGCTGATACTGCACGCGGCGGAGCGCTACGGCGTGCGTGCGGTCGGCATCACGCTGTCGGACGACCAGCATGCCTGGGTCAGCCAGCAGATCGCCGCACGTGGTCTCACCGGCCGGGCCGAGGTGCGCAGGATGGATTATCGCGACGTGCCCGAGCACGGCGGCTACGACAAGATCGCCAGCGTCGGCATGGTCGAGCACGTCGGCCGGCTCAATCTGGGCACCTATTTCGACAAGATCAACGCGCTGCTGAAGCCGGGCGGATTGGTGCTCAACCACGGCATCACCACATCCGAGCCGGAATCCAGCGGGCTGGGCAGCGGTATCGCCGAGTTCATCGAGGATTACGTGTTCCCCGGGGGCGAATTGGTGCACGCATCCGACGTGCTGCGCGCCGCGGCAGGCAGCGGTCTTGAATGCCTCGACGCCGAGAACCTGCGCCCGCATTACGGCAGGACGCTGTGGCACTGGGTCACCCGGCTGGAGGCGCATGCCGACGAAGCGCGCCGCCTGATCGGCGAACAGAAGTACCGCATCTGGCGCATCTATATGGCGGGCTCCGCCTATGCATTCGACCACGGCTGGATGGAATTGTGGCAGGTGCTGGCGGGCAAGGCCGTCGATGGCAGGCAGGCGAACTACCCGTTCAAGCGGGATTACATTTATTGCAGCGAATAGTCGCCGAGTGCCGCCTGGCGCAGGGCAGCGCGTTCGTCACGCGTGCCCTGGGGGTCAGTCCATCCGATCCCAGTAGGGTTCGCCAGCCAGCCGTTCAGCGACGAAGTCGATGAAGGCACGCACCCGGCTGGACAAGTGGCGCGTGGACGGATAGACCGCGTAGGCAGAAAGTTCAGGCCAGCTGTGGTCGGTCAGCACCTGCACCAGGTGACCCGAGCGCAGGGCGTCGTGCAGATAGAACGTGGGATGCATGATCAGGCCTTCGCCGGCGATGGCGGCGCGGAGCAGGAAATCGCCGCTGCTGGCCGCCAGGCGAAGCGGCACCCGCACGCTGCCGGGAAGGCCGTCCGGACCGCGATACGACCACAAGCCAGGATCGCTGAGATTGCTGTAGGCCAGGCAGACGTGCCGGGCCATCTCGGCTGCCGCCCGCGGGATGCCGTGGCGCGCCAGGTAGTCCGGGCTCGCGCAGACCGCGTGGCGGATGGGCGCCAGACGCCGCGCGATCAGGCTGGAATCCTCCAGCGTGGCAATGCGGATGGCCAGGTCGAAGCCCTCCTGCATCAGGTCGATCTGGCGGTCGTTGAAATCGAGTTCGAAGCGCACCTCGGGATGAAGCGCCATGAATGCCTGGATCAGCGGCGCGAGGTGCAGCAGGCCGAAGGAATGCGGTAGCGCCACCTTGAGCCGGCCTTTCAGCGCCTGGTGGGCCTGGGATACGGCAGATTCGGCTTCCTCCAGATCGGCCAGGATGACGACGCAGCGATCGTAATAGGCGCGGCCGCTATCGGTCAGATTGAGCCGGCGCGTGGTGCGGGTGATGAGGGACACGCCGAGGCGAGCTTCCAGTTCGGACAGACGCCGGCTGACTGCGGATTTGGCGAGATTCAGGCGCTCTGCGGCAGCGCTGATGCTGCCGGTTTCCACCACGCCCACATAGAGTTGCATATCGGCGAATCGGTCCATTTGTTATAAAAATCAGAACAATGATTTCATATATTCTGTCTTTATTCTTTTATTGGCAACCGTAACAATGATCTTACGGACGCATTCCGGCGTCGCCCCACACAGGAGATCATTGCCATGCAAGCAGCCCACACTTCCTTTACCCCGACCCTGCGCGTGCTGCGCGTCGATGCCAGCGCCCGGGGAGAAGGCTCGGTCAGCCGCCAGCTCGCTGACCTGATGCTCGATGAACTGGCCGGGCGCGTCCATGGCGTGTCGGTTGCCCGTCGCGATGTCGCGTCGGGGCTGCCTTTCGTCGATGCCGACTGGGTCGCTGCCAACTTGACCGAGCCCGATGCGCGCAATGTTGCCCAGCGCCAGGTCCTGGCGCAGTCAGACGACCTGGTGGCCGAGTTGATGGCGGCAGACGTGCTGGTGATCGCCACGCCCATCTACAACTTCAGCGTGCCAGCCAGTCTCAAGGCCTGGATCGACCAGGTCGCGCGTGCCCGGCTCACCTTCCGCTATACCGAATATGGTCCCGAGGGCCTGCTGTCCGGCAAGAAGGCCTATGTTCTGGTGGCGACCGGCGGTACCGAAGTGGGGAGCGCCATCGACTTCGCCACGCCATGGCTGAAATTCGTGCTGAGTTTCCTCGGCATCACCGATGTCGAGGTAATCGCTGCCGACCGTGGCATGCTGCGCGGCGACGCCGCGCGCCAGCAGGCGTCCGAGCGCATCACCGGGGTGCTGGACCGCGACTGGCCTGCACTGGCCGAGGCTGTTTGAGTTCGGTCCTGCCCCGGACCATCATGCGTAACCAGACTAAGGAGTAAGCCATGAACACACGCCGCATTCGCCAGTTCGTTCCCGCATTCGAGGTAACCGAAGGTGCCGGGGTCACGGTGCATCGCAGCATCGGCACGCCGGCACTGCGCAACCTGGATCCCTTCCTGATGCTGGACCATTTCGGCAGCGACAACCCGGACGAATACATCGCGGGTTTTCCGGAGCACCCGCATCGCGGCTTCATCACCTTTACCTACATGCTGGACGGCCACATGGAACACCGTGACAGCATGGGCAACCGCGGCGACCTCAAGCCCGGCGGCGTGCAATGGATGAAGGCGGCCAGCGGAGTCATTCACTCCGAGATGCCGCAACAGACCAACGGCCTGATGCGCGGTTTTCAGTTGTGGATCAATCTGCCGGCCAGCGAAAAAATGTCCGCACCGGCCTATCAGGAGTTTTCTGCCGTCTCCATCCCGGAGGTGGCTCTGGACCAGGGCAGGGTGCGGGTCCTGGCGGGGCGATTCGGCGATACGCATGGCGTCATCGATGATCCGGCCACCGATGTCCTCTATCTCGACATCAGCCTCGATGCGCAGGCTGGCTTTGCGCTTCCCCTGAGCGAAACGCACAATGCCTTTGTCTATGTCTTCGAGGGCGGCGCCCACCTGGCAGGGGCGGAATTGAAGCAGCACACCCTGGCGGTGCTGGGCGCGGGAGAAGGGGTTGAAATCATGGCGGGGGATGCGGGCGCCCGCTTCATTCTGGTGGCCGGCCGGCCGATCGGCGAGCCGGTGGTGCAGTATGGCCCCTTCGTCATGAACACGCGCGAGGAAATCGAGCAGGCCATCGCCGATTACCGCGATGGCCGGCTGGTACAGGTCCGGGCGGAAATGACGGGGCATTGAATTAAAAAATGCCCTTTCTCGCCGACGCGGTGGTGATCGTGCACCTGCTCTTCGTCGCCTTTGTCATGGCGGGCGGGTTTCTGCTGCTGCGCTGGCCGAGGCTCGCCTGGCTGCACTTGCCGGCCGCAGTCTGGGGCGCGTTGATCGAATTTACTGGCAGAATTTGCCCGCTTACGCCGCTTGAAAACCGCCTGCGTGCCTTGCATGGTGAAAGCGTGTACAGCGGCGGCTTTGTGGAACATTACCTGCTGCCGGTCCTGTATCCGGAGAATCTGACGCTGCTGGTGCAGCAGGGTCTGGGCGGTGTGGTGGTGGCCGTGAATCTGGTCGCGTATGCGCTGGCTTACCGGGCCTGGCGATGCAGGATGCGATGACCGGCTTAATCGCTCGGGCGGTCCAGATCCTGATCCATCAGGGACAGCGGATCCTCGATCGGTTCCAGGTGCGTGGTGAGGTGAACGTAGGGTAGGGCCTGACGGATGCTGGCCTCGATGCGTTCCGACCAGTCGTGCCCCTGCTGGACGGTCCAGGCGCCAGGCACCAGCACGTGCAGGGACACGAAGGCGCGGGTGCCTGCCTGCCGTGTGCGCAGGGCATGAAAATCGAGACCCTGCCGGCGATAGCTATCCAACACGCTTTCGATCGCCTTCAGGTCTTCCGCGGAAATCGACACATCCATCAGCCCCGCGGCCGAGCGCTGCAGCAACTGCCAGCCGGTCCACACGATGTTCAGCGCCACCAGCAGGGCGATCACCGGGTCGAGCCACAGCCAGCCGGTCAGCCACACCAGTCCGACGCCGATGATGACGCCGGCGGAGGTCCAGACGTCGGTGAGCAGGTGGTGGGCGTCGGCTTCGAGCGTGATGGATTTGTACTTTTTCCCCACCCCCATGAGGATGCGCGAGGTGGCTAGGTTGATGATCGAGGCGACTACTGACACCGCCAGCCCGATGCCCACCGCTTCGAGTGGTTGCGGATTGAGCAGGCGCCCGATCGCGGCGTAGCCGATGAGGATCGCGGCGATGAGGATGAGGAAGCCTTCGAATGCGCTGGAGAAATACTCTGCCTTGCCGTGCCCGTGGGCATGATTCTCGTCCGCCGGCATCGCCGCCAGCGACAGCATGGCCAGCGCCATCATCGCGCCCGCAAGATTGACGAAGGATTCAAGCGCATCGGAGAGCAGGCCGACCGAGCCGGTGAGCCACCACGCCAAGCCCTTGAGCAGGATGGTGGCGAGCGCCGCGGCGATGGAAAGCCAGGCATAGCGTTTGAGGGAAGCAGACGGCATTCGGTATTTTGCTGGGACCCAGGAAGTCGGTGTGATTGTATCGCGGTGTCCGTTCAATCTCCCGGCCCTGAGTGCGTGGCCGGATGCCTGTTTCACCGATTCTTGAGATACTCGCGCACTGACCACTGCGGCGCCAGTGCCGCCTTCCCGGATAAAACGAAATGGAAAACCTGTTGTACTGGGCCGGCATGTCGGCCGTCGCGGTGAACGCGCTGACCGGTGTGCTCGATGCCGGTCGCAAGAACATGGACCTGATCGGCGTGATGATGGTGGGGACCGCCACCGCATTGGGCGGCGGCACGGTGCGCGACGTCCTGCTGCAGCGCCCGGTGTTCTGGATCAGTGACCAAGTTTATTTGATTGTCGCCCTGGCGACCACGCTGGTCGTTTTCTTCGCAGCGCGCGGCCTGCGCCTGCCGCCGCGCCTGTTCCTCATCCCGGATGCGCTCGGCCTCGCCCTGTTCACCATTGTCGGCACCCAGATCGCCTTGGAATGGCATGCGCCGTGGCTGGTGGCCAGCCTGCTTGGCGTGGTCACCGGTGTCGTCGGCGGCGTGCTGCGCGACGTGCTATGCAACGAAGTCCCGCTGATCTTCGTGCGCGGCGAGCTTTATGCGTCGGCCGCCTGGATGGGTGCGCTGGTACTCGTTGGATTGCAGGCGCTGGGGGCGTCGCCGGTGATCGCGGCATGGGCGGGGATGGCGGCTGTACTTGGCGTTCGCCTGGCTGCCATGGCGTTCCGTTTGACTCTGCCCATCTATTCGGCGCGCAGGTAGACCAAGAAAGCGGCGCCAGTCCCCCATATTCCTGCAGACATCCCCCACCTGAACCCATAAAATGACGGGATGAAAATCCTGCCCACCCTGCTGTTGTGCCTGCCCCTTGCCGCCCATGCCGCCTGGATCGATTTTGAAGGCGAATTCGAACAGGACAAACCCTGGTCCGAGGTGTCGGCGCAGTTGCCGCCGTATCCCAAGCAGGAAAACCTGGTCGAGTTCAACGTGTCGTCGGCGACGCGCAACCGGCACTTTGTCGATGCCGAGTCGATCAGCGTCGGTGCCGACAACGTGGTGCGCTACACCGTCGTGATCGAGGCGACGGGCGGGGCGAAGAACGTGTCGTTCGAGGGACTCCGCTGCGAATCGGGCGAGCGCCGGCTGTATGCTTACGGCCACCCCGATGGCACCTGGTCGAAGGCGCGCAATGCCGGTTGGGAAGACATCAAGTTCCGTTCGCTGCTGTCCTATCACAAGGCCTTGTTCGAAGACCATTTCTGCCCCGATGGCATCCGTGTCAAGGATGGCAAGGAAGCGGCGCAGAACTTGCGACGAGCGGCACGATGAGCACTTCGGTCGTCAAGCACGCGCGGCGCATTGTCGTCAAAGTCGGCTCCAGCCTGGTCACCGCAGAAGGACGCGGGCTCGACCACGCCGCGCTGTCGCGCTGGGCCGAGCAGATTGCGGCGCTGACAGCGCAGGGTAAGGAGGTCGTACTGGTGTCTTCCGGCGCGATTGCCGAAGGCATTGCGCGGCTGGGCTGGAAAAAACGCCCGAAAGCCGTCAACGAGCTGCAGGCTGCCGCCGCCGTCGGACAGATGGGACTGGTGCAGGCGTACGAATCGATTTTCCGCACCCACGGCCTGCATGCCGCGCAGGTGCTGTTGACCCATGAAGACCTGGCCGACCGCACGCGGTATCTGAACGCGCGCACCACCCTGCGTACGCTGCTGGAGCTGCGTGTGGTGCCGATCATCAACGAGAACGACACCGTCGCCACCGACGAGATTCGCCTCGGTGACAACGACACTCTGGGTGCGCTGGTG
The DNA here is from genome assembly GCA_019459705.1 of Thiobacillus sp. GTDB lineage: Bacteria > Pseudomonadota > Gammaproteobacteria > Burkholderiales > Thiobacillaceae > Thiobacillus. The sequence continues at coordinate 9,085 of JAIBFE010000099.1, forward strand.
ACCAATCTGATCGAAGCCGACTGCCTGATCATCCTTACCGATCAGACGGGCCTTTACACTGCCGATCCGCGCATACATACCGACGCCACGCTGGTGATGGATGCCCACGCCGGCGACCCCGAGCTCGAGCGTATGGCGGGCGGGGCGGGCAGTAGCGTCGGAACCGGCGGCATGCTGACCAAGATTCTTGCGGCCAAGCGCGCAGCAAGGAGTGGCGCACACACCGTGATCTGCAGCGGGCGCGAGGAACGCGTGCTGCTGCGGCTGGCGGCCGGTGAGGCCATCGGCAGCCAGCTGGTTGCGCGCCACGCGCCGCTTGCCGCGCGTCGCCAATGGCTGGCGGATCATCTGCAGCTGCGCGGCGGGCTGGTGCTCGACGACGGTGCGGTGCGCGCCCTGCGCGAGGACGGCAAGAGCCTGCTGCCGGTCGGCGTGAAGGGCGTCACCGGCGAATTCGAACGCGGCGAAGTGGTGGCCGTGGTCGATGCCGAAGGGCGCGAAGTGGCACGCGGCCTGACCAATTACAACGCAGGCGAAGCGCGCCGCATCGCCGGCAAACCGAGCAGTGCGATCGAGGCCGAGCTCGGCTACATGGACGAGCCGGAACTGATCCATCGCGACAATCTGGTGGTGATGGCGTGACCACCACGCTCGACCTGATGCGCCACGGCGAGCCCGTTGGCGGGCGCCGCTATCGAGGCCAGATCGACGATCCGCTGTCGGAAAAAGGCTGGGCGCAGATGCAGGCGGCGGTGGGCGATATCGTTCCGTGGACGCGCATCGTCTCATCGCCTTTGCTGCGCTGCCGTGCGTTTGCTGAAAGGCTGTCTGAACGCCATGGCCTGCCGCTGGCGCTGGACGGTCGCTTGAAGGAAGTTGGCTTCGGCGCCTGGGAAGGCAAGTCGGCCGCCCAGATCGAGCAGGACGCCCCTGGCACGCTGGCGCGCTTCAAGGCCGACCCGGTCAATGCACGACCGGCCGGGGCCGAGCCGCTGGCGGATTTTCATGCGCGGGTGGCCGCTGCGCTCGACGATCTGCTCGAACAGCAAGCCGGGCAGCATGTGCTGCTGGTAGGGCACGCCGGAGTGATGCGTATGGCGCTGGCGTGGGCGCTGCGGATTCCGCTGGAGCATGCCTACCGGATTGAAGTGGCGAGCGCCTCGCTGACTCGGCTGCGCTTCGATGATGGCCGTGCCAGCCTGGTTTTTCACGGTAGTCCGCACGCCGACCGGTGATTCGTCGCTTCACGTTCTGGTTATGCCTGCTGCTGGCGATGCCGGCGCAGGCTGCGGCCATCCGCCTTGTCGACGATGTTGGGCAGACCCTCGAATTCGCCCGGACGCCGCAGCGCATCGTTTCCCTTACACCGCATCTCACCGAACTGCTGTTTGCCGTCGGCGCCGGCGCGCAGCTGGTGGGAGTCGACAGCGCCAGCGATTTTCCGGTCGCGGCGCAGGCATTGCCGCGCGTCGGCGACTTCAGCCGCATCAATTTCGAGCGCATTCTGGCGATGAAGCCGGATCTGGTCATTGTCTGGGTAGGCGGAAACCGCGCGGCGGATATCCATGGCCTCAACAAAATGGGACTGCCCGTACTGCATACCCAGGCCACCCGGCTCGACGACGTGGCACGTTTGCTGCGCCTGCTTGGGCAGGCGAGCGGACATGCAGGGGAGGGCGAGGCGGCGGCACGGGAATACGCCGCACGACTGAACGCCCTGCAAGTGCGGGGTGGACGGAAGCCTCCACTGAATGTGTTCTATCAGGTATGGGATCGTCCGTTGATGACCGTGGGCGGCACGCACTGGATCAGCGATGCGCTGGCGCTGTGCGGCGCGCGCAATGTGTTTGCGGATCTGCGCGCGCTCGCGCCGGTGGTGTCGCGCGAGGCGGTGCTGCGACGTGCGCCGGCGTTGATTGTGAGCGGCAGCGATGCGCCCGACATACGCCGTCAGTGGCAGCGCTTTGCCAGCCTGCCGGCAGTGAAAAACCAGGCGTTTGTGCGGGTGGATGCTAATCTGCTGCATCGGCCCACACCGCGTCTGATCGAGGGCGTGGCCGAACTGTGCAAGGCGGTGGCGCCTTACCGGTGACGGCTGTCGCCTGACTTGCGGTTGGGGCAGTTTTCCTTGATGCAGTCGGCGTAGATCTGCAGCGAGTGGTCGTGAATGGCAAAGCCGCGTTCTTTGGCGATGCGATTCTGGCGTTTTTCGATTTCGGCGTCGAAAAACTCCTCGACCTTGCCGCACTGCAGGCAGACCAGATGGTCGTGATGATCGCCCTGGTTGAGCTCGAACACTGCCTTGTCGCTGTCGAAATGATGGCGCATCAAAAGCCCGGCCTGCTCGAACTGGGTCAGCACGCGGTAGACCGTGGCAAGTCCGATGTCCTGCCCCTCGTCCGACAGCAGGCGATATACCTCCTCGGCAGTCATGTGGCGCTTGTCGCTCTGCTCGAACAGATCGAGGATTTTCAGGCGCGGCAAAGTGGCTTTGAGACCGATGCTCTTGAGGTCGGACGGATTACTCAAACAAGGCTCCAGAACGGGAACGCGAATACGTTATGATACGTTTTTTTCCAACCGCCCCAACCCTTCCGGTTTCCTGGCTATGCGTCACATTCTGATTTCTGTCCTGCTTCTGAGCCTGGTTGCCGGGTGTTCCAGCGTCAAAATCGGCCCACATCGTATCGATGTGCAGCAGGGCAACGCGCTCGACCAGGAAAACGTCGCCCGCCTGAAACCCGGCCTCAACCGTTCGCAAGTCCGCTTCCTGCTGGGCACCCCGCTGGTGGTCGATCCGTTCCGTACCGATCGCTGGGATTACGTGTACGTGTATTACAAGGCAGGCCGGCTCGCCGAGCAGAAGCGCATTACGCTGTTTTTCGAAGGCGATACGCTGGCACGCATCGAGGGCGACCTGCCGGAGCCGGTTGTGCAACCTGCAGCCCCGGCCGTCGAGCCCACACCTGAACGGCAGCCCGCACCCGCTGCGCCGCTTGTATCGCCGCCTGCAGCGATCCCGCGTGCTGTCGAACCGCTGGCAAAATCGGAGCCGGTCGCACAGCCCGTTTCGGTCGCGCCCCGGCCTGCCCCGGGTCCCGTGCCTGTGGTGGCGCCGGTTACGCAGGCGCCAGCGGCTCGGGCCGAACCGGCCCCGCAGCCGGCGGCAGCTGAAACCAGTGTCGTGTCGCCGCTGCCCAGCCCGAAAAATGCGCCGGCTTACGTGGATCCGCGCGTGCCTGCGGAGTTGAGTCTGCAGCCCGAAACCAATATCGCGCAAATCCGGCCGGACATCATCCCGCCCTTTCCCGAACCCTATTCTTCGGCAGCTGCCAGCGACGATCCGGTGCTGAAATCATTGAATGAGTGGGCAGCGGCCTGGTCGCGGCGCGACGAAGAGGCCTATCTTGCTGCATATGACTCCAGCTTCGTCCCGCAAGAGGGGGGCAGCCGTGCTGATTGGGAAAAGCGCCGGCGTCTGCTGCTTGGTGTGGCCAAGAACATCGATCTCAAAGTCGACTCGCCGTCTGTTCAGCGTGATGAAGACGGCACGGCCACGGTGACTTTCAACCAGATTTACCGTTCCGATAATTATCGCGATGCCGTGGTCAAGCAGCTGCGCATGGTTGAACGCGATGGACGCTGGCTGATCGTCGAGGAAAAGGTGGTGTCGATTCTGAGTGGTGCCCGGCCATGATCCTGCGGGCCGCCATTGCCGGGGTGTCCGGCCGCATGGGGCATGCCCTGCTTGAAGCGGTGGCGGCCGATCCCGGCTGTGCGCTGTGTTCGGCGATCGACCGTCCCGGCAGTCCGCTGGTGGGGCAGGACCCTGGTGCCGCTTACGGCGTGCCAAGCGGCGCGCAGGTGACCGACCAGCCGGCCGTCGCCTTGCAGGGCGCAAATGTGCTGATTGACTTTACCCGCCCCGAGGCCACCTTCGGCTATCTCGACGCCTGTGTCGCGGCTGGCGTGCCGCTGGTGATCGGCACCACGGGTTTTGACGAGGCCGGCAAGGCGCGCATCACGGCCGCCGCGCAACGGATTCCCGTCGTGTTCGCACCGAACATGAGCGTGGGCGTGAACCTGCTGATGAAGCTGGCCGAACTTGCCGCGCAGGTGCTGGAGGATGGCTACGACATCGAGATCATCGAGGCGCACCACCGTCACAAGGTCGATGCGCCCTCCGGCACCGCGTTGGGCCTGGGGCAGGCTGTGGCGCGTGCCCTCGACCGCGATCTGTCCAGCTGTGCCGTCTACGGCCGCGAAGGCGTCACCGGCGAGCGCGACCCCAAGACCATCGGCTTTGCCACGGTGCGCGGCGGCGACATCGTCGGCGACCACACGCTGTTGTTCGCCGGCATCGGTGAACGCGTCGAGCTCACCCACAAGGCCAGCAGCCGTGCCACCTTCGCCCAGGGCGCGCTGCGTGCCGCCAAGTGGCTGCAGGGCCGCGCGCCGGGCCTCTACGACATGCGCGACGTGCTGAATCTGCATTGAACGAGTTGAAACAGGAATCCATCATGAATGCCGTCAAGGTCTACAGTACCGGCACCTGCCCCATCTGCGTCAAGGCCAAGGCCTTTCTCGACAAGCGCGGCATCGGCTATGACGAGGTCCGTATCGACCTCGACCGCGAGGCGATGAAGGAATTCGCCGTCGTCACCAACGGCGCGCGCACCGTGCCGCAGATCGTCGTCGACGGCACTTGCATAGGCGGCTTCACCGAATTGACCGAACTCGACATGGACGGCGGACTGGATCACCTCCAGCCCTGATCCGGGCGGGGAGAACCCCGTTAAAGCGTCGTCGAGCATTGAAGACAGGCGCCAGTTCGGCTACAATGACGGCATTCAAATTCAGGCGGGTTCGCGCGAGCGGCTCGCCTGAATTTTGTCACCTGCCTTTCGGAGTCTTCCTTGTCTCGTGCCCAACCTGCCATCCTGGTTTTAGCTGACGGCTCGGTGTTTCGCGG
>JAIBFE010000107.1 GCA_019459705.1 Thiobacillus sp.
ACACCTATCGGCTGTAAATTGTTAAAGATCAATCTCTTACTGACTTCGCTTTCGCTGCGTTGCCGTTTCGAGAGGTGCGCATTCTACGTAGTTCACATAAAACGTCAACACTTATTTTCGAAATGGTTGCGGGGGCAGGATTTGAACCTACGACCTTCGGGTTATGAGCCCGACGAGCTGCCAGACTGCTCCACCCCGCGCCTGTCGCAATGAAACTGCGTCAATCGAGAAGCGGAACTATAACAAAGCGTTCAGCACTGCGTCAACACTTACCCGCCAACATCAAACAGACGACACCCTCCGATCCCGATATTCCCAATGTTTTCAGTCGACTGGGGCGATCCTTCCTGCGCGGCAGGCAACGACAATCTGCATGACAGCTGCACCCCGTCCGGCAAGCATGCACATTTATTGTGCAGACAGCGCGTCGGCAAAGTCGCTACCATTCGCTCACTATTGATTCGAAAGCCGCCAGTGCGCATCACTGATTTCTCCCTTTCGCGCTTGCCGCGCGTCGAGTTCGGCTCGGGCGCGATCGCCAAATTGCCGGCTATTGCGCATGCATACGGGACAAAAGCCTTGCTCGTGACCGGTGCGGGCTCACTAAAAAACTCGCCGGCCTGGCCTGCCGTGATCTCCGGACTGGACGCGCAGAATATGTCGTGGCTGCATCTCAGCATCCCCGGCGAGCCATCGCCTCAGCGGGTGGATGAGGCTGTGCGCGCCCTGCGTGCCGAGTCGATCGATGTCGTCATCGGCATCGGCGGCGGCAGCGCGCTGGATGCCGCCAAGGCGATCGCCGGCCTGCTCAAGCCCGGCAATTCGGTGATGGATCATCTGGAAGGTGTGGGGCCCGAATTGCCGTACACCGGCCCTGCTACCCCATTCATCGCAGTGCCGACCACGGCGGGAACCGGTTCGGAAGCGACCAAGAACGCGGTATTGAGCGTGCAGGGCACGGAAGGCTTCAAGAAGTCCTTTCGCGATGAAAAACTGGTGGCCGAAGTCGCGCTGGTCGACCCGGATCTGCTGGCGACCTGTCCGTCCGCCGTGATCGCGGCCAACGGCATGGATGCCTTTACCCAACTGCTGGAATCCTATGTGTCCAGCCGCGCTGCACCGCTGACCGATTCGCTCGCCTGGGGCGGCATGAAGGCGGCGCGCGACGGCTTGCTGGCTTTATATGCGGATGCGGACGACGCGGCGGCGCGCGAACGCATGGCCTATGCCGCGCTGGTATCGGGCATTACGCTGGCGCAGGTCGGGCTCGGTTCGGTGCACGGGCTGGCTGCGCCGCTGGGGGCATTTTTTCCGATTCCGCATGGCGTCGCGTGCGGCACGCTGGTGGCGACCGCCACACGCATCAATATCGAAACGCTGCGCGTTCGCGAACCGGCGCATCCCGCGCTGGAAAAATACGCGCAGGTGGGGCGCCTGCTCAGCCATCAGGGGCAGCTTGACCAGAAGGCGTCGCACGCCGCCCTGATCGATACGCTTGATGCCTGGACGCGCCAACTCGGGCTGCCGACGCTGGCGCATTACGGGGTGACACCGGCCGATATTCCGCGCATCGTCGCCAACAGCCGCGGCAGCAGCATGAAGACCAACCCGATAAGGCTCGACGACAGCGAAATCGCGGCCATCCTCGCCGCGCGCATCTGACGGCAGGCGCTCAAGTTCAACGCGCGCCATCCGCTATTTCTGCGACTCAATAATCTGGAGCGTTTCATGTCCGGCCTGCTGTTTTTTTTCATCATTCTCGCCCTGATCGCAATCTTCGGCGTGTTCATCTTCAACCAGCTGGTCACACTGAAACACAACGTCGGCAAGGCCTGGTCGAACATCGACGTGCTGCTCAAGCAGCGTCACGATGAGTTGCCCAAGCTGGTCGAGACCTGCAAGCAGTACATGCAGTTCGAGCAGGAGACGCTGGAAAAGGTGATGCAGGCACGCAGCCAGGTGGCCAGCGCGCGCGCATCGCACGACATTCCCGCACTGGGCCAGGCCGAAGGCGCGCTGCGTCTGGGCCTGGGCAATCTGTTTGCCGTCGCCGAGGCCTACCCCGAACTGAAGACCAACGAAACCTTCCAGCATCTGCAGATGCGTATCACCGGGCTGGAAAACGCCATCGCCGATCGCCGCGAGTTCTACAACGACTCGGTCAACGTCAACAACGTGCGCGTCGAACAGTTTCCGGACACCGTCGTCGCACGCCTGTTCGGCTTCCGCCAGTTTCCGCTGCTGCGCTTTGCCGCCGAGGAAAAGAAGGATGTCGACCTGAAGCAGCTCTTCAATAACTGATGTTCCGTACGCGCTGGGGGGGCGAATGGCGGCATGACTACGCCAACCTCGCGTTGAGCGGCGGCAACCTGTTCATCCTGCTGATTGGCCTCAAACTTCAAACGCGCGTCGGCTGGCAAATCAGTTTTGCGCTGGTCGGACTGACCAGCTTCTGGGCCTGGTACGCCAACCTCAAACGCTACCGAACGGTGGCCGACACGCCGACCTCGCGCATCGATTCGGCACCGCAGGGCTACATCGAACTGGTTGGGCACGGCCAGCAACCCCCGGGAGAGGGGCTGGTCAGCCCGCTCAGCGGCCTGCCCTGTCTGTGGTACCGCTACCGCATCGAGCGCAGAAACGGCGACCGCTGGGAATACGTCGAATCCGGCATCTCGCACGACACGTTCGGCATCAGCGACGGCAGCGGCCAGGTGCTGGTCGACCCCGACGGCGCGGAAATCCTGACGTCGCGCAAGCAGGTTTCAACCGCAGGCGGCTACCGCAAAACCGAGTGGACGCTAATCGAGGGCGAGACGATTTACGTCATCGGCGAGCACATCACCCTCGGCGGCCCCAACGCCGTACTCGACAAGAAAGCCGACCTCGCCACGCTGCTGGTCGAATGGAAGCGCGACAAGACCGCCCTGCTGGCGCGCTTCGATGCCGACCGCGACGGCGAAATCAGCCTCGACGAATGGGAGCGCGCGCGCCAGGCCGCATCAGACGAAGTCGACCGCGCCCACCTCGACATCCGGCTAAAGGACGGCATCCACCTGATGCGCAAACCCGCGCACGGCCGCCCCTTCCTGATCGCCAACCGCGAAGTTACCGCGCTGGTGCGGCATTTTCGTCTGTGGAGCTGGGGGCATCTAATGCTGATCATGACTGCGCTGGCGGGGCTGGCCTTCCTCGACGGCACGCCCTGAGCGGCGCTTGCCCTCCCCCGCTCCGCGCCCTATAGTTGGGGCACGGAGGACGCGCAATGAAACACCTCATACCCGAAACACCTGCCGACTACGATCACACCCGCATCATCGAGCGGCCGGATGGCTGTTACTGGATTGACGCCGAGACCGGCGAGGAATACGGCCCCTTCGCCAGCTTGCTGGACGCTGTAAAGGACATGGAATACAACGCCGACAGCGACTACGAGCCAGGCGAAACGGTAGAAGAAGCCGAAGAGGAAATTGGTATTTCCGACTGGATCGACCCGGACACCGGCGATCCCGGCGAAGAATCTCACCGCCCGATAGAGTGAATCCTGATTGAGTCCGGCCGGCCCGACTGATCCCGCGCGGCGGATTCTGCAGCCCGTGCCTCGCGCTCGAACACATTATCGCGATACGGATGGCCGCCACGCAACCAGGCAGCCAGCCCGGCCAGCGGATACAGCACCAGCATCAACGCCCCCCAGCGCTCAAACTGCCTGACATGCGCGCGCTCATGCGCGCGGGTTGCCGTCAGCGCCTCCAGCGACACCCCCAGCACCACGTGCCCCAGCGTGATCGCCACCACGGCGCCGCTGAAGGGAAACCCCCGCTGCAACACCCAGGCCGGCCAGCCGCCGGACGCTTCCAGCACGCCATCCACCCGCTGCAGCGCACCTCCGCTGCTGCGTGCGATGAGTGCAGCCAGCATGCCGAGCAGCGTTACCGGAAACGGCCACAGATATAACAAGACCCGGAGCATTCAAATGTCCAGCGCGTCCGCAAACCAGCGCGCCTCGTGCAAGCCTGCGCGCAAAAAATGCGCACGCGCCTGTTCCAGCTGCGCTGCGCTGCCGGCCGCATAGACGTCGAAGCGGTGCAGGTCCGGATAGTCCAGCACGATGTTGGTCAGTAAGGCGTCCAGATCATCGGTGGGCGCGTGCGGCACGTAATTGAAGTTGTCCAGCGCATCGGTCCAGGCACGGCACAGGTTGTCCTGGTAGTGCCCGGCTTCGTCGGCCAGCCAGTGCAGATCCATCGACTCGGCAATGTCCAGCGACATGGCATGCTGGATCAGGCTCTTGATCGGCGCAAAGCCCGCGCCGAAGGCAAGGAAGATCACCGGCCGCGGCGAATCCTCGTCCAGCACGAACTCGCCGTACGGCCCTTGCACCTCCACCGTGTCGCTGGCGTTCAGCGTGGTGAACAGGGCATCGGCGAACGCATCGCCGGGACGGCGCGGAATCTGCACCTCGATGTGGCGGTCCTCGCACGGACAGCTGGCAATCGCATAGCGCCCGCTCACCCCATTGATTCCGAGCTGGACGTGCTGCCCGCCGAGAAAGCGCAGACGCTGACTGCGCGGCGCCAGAATGTGCAGCGCGGCCATCCGCGGATTGAACACCTCGACCGACTTCACCTTGGCAGACAGCTGCTGCACCGGGATGTCGCGCGCGCCTGCCACATTGGCCTCGATCACCACATCGTTCACCGGCGCGTAGGCGCACAACAGGATCACCCCGGCGTCTTTTTCAGCCTGCTTCAGCACATAGTCGTGCGCGTGGACCTTCTTCACCTCGCCCGACACCAGCCGCGCCTTGCAGTCGCCGCAATTGCCGTTGCTGCAGCCGTAATTCAGCGACACGCCATTGCGCAGCGCGGCTTCCAGCAGCGTGTCGTTGCCATCCACAAAGAACTCGTGGCCGCTGGGCTGGATGGTGACGTGGGCTGACATAATTTTCAGTATCCTTTCCTGCGCAAGCACTGCCTGCGCCAACACAGCCTCCGGTGGGGTTTCGGCCAGATTGCGCAGCAGAAATGCGCGCACCGCATGCAGCGCATGGTAGGTTTCGGCGCTCGCATTTTCCTCGAGTTCTTCGATCTTCTCGTCCAGCCAGGTCATCACATTGCCGTAGTGCAGCAGCAAGGCCCTGGCCGCCGCGTAATCGTCGCCCAGCTCGTTCAGCCGCGCCACCAGCACATCCTTGTCGGGCAGCGCGCGCTCCAGCACCCGCTTGGCGAACGCCCTGTCCTTGATTTCGGTGACCCGGCGGAACTCCGCATCGTCGTCCCACTTCACCTCGGGAAACGCACGCAGCAACTCGTCGAGCTCGACCATGCCGTCGAAGGTCGCCAGCGTGCCGCTGCGGATCATTTCCTGCAGCACGTGGCGCGGCTGTCCGACCAGCTTGGCCACGCGGGAGAGCGGAAGTAGATGGCTCATGCCGGCATGGTACTCCGGGCGCCCCGCGGACAGAATCGGCAATTCACCAGATTCTGAATCCCTGCTTGAATCAGGGATTCAAGCAGGGCCGCGCGTCTGCCCATACAATCGCACCATGCCCGCCATCACCATCCGCTCCTGCCCCGCCGACACCCGCACCGCCCTCGAGCAGGCCGGCCTCGCGCCCACCTGGGCCCGACTGTATGCCGCACGCGGCGTCACCCATCCCGACCAGATCGCACACCGCCTGCCGCAACTGCTGCCGCCTGCCGGCCTGCTGCACGTCGAGCGCGCCGCCGCATTGCTGGCTGACGCCATCGCCGCAAACCAGCGCCTGCTGATCATCGCCGACTACGACGCCGACGGCGCCACCGCCTGCGCCGTCGGCGTACGCGGTCTGCGCATGCTCGGCGCGCAGGTCGATTTCATCGTGCCCAACCGGCTCGAACACGGCTACGGCCTCACCCCCGATATCGTGAAACTCGCCGCAGCGCGCCAGCCGGACCTGCTGGTCACCGTCGACAACGGCATCGCCGCGGTCGAAGGCGTGGCGGCGGCCAACGCGCTCGGCATCCCGGTGCTGGTCACCGACCACCACCTGCCCGGCGACGCCCTGCCGGACGCCGCCTGCATCGTCAATCCGAACCAGCCCGGCTGCGGCTTCGCATCGAAGAATCTGGCGGGCGTGGGGGTGATGTTCTACGTGCTGCTCGCGCTGCGCGCCGAACTGCGTGAGCGTGGCGCCTACGCGGAAAACACCGAGCCCGACCTGCGCGCCCTGCTCGACCTCGTCGCGCTCGGCACCGTCGCCGACGTGGTCAGGCTCGACGCCAACAACCGCACCCTGGGCGCCCAGGGCCTGGCGCGCATGCGCGCCGGCAAGGCCTGCGCCGGCGTCAACGCGCTGTTCCGCGCCGCCGGCCGCGATCCCGCGCGCGCCACCGTGTTCGACCTCGGCTTCATGCTCGGCCCGCGCCTCAACGCCGCCGGCCGCATCGACGACATGGCGCTCGGCATCGAATGCCTGCTGGCCGACGAGCCTGCCACCGCGCAGCAGCTGGCGCAGCAGCTCGACACGCTCAACCGCGCCCGCCGCGACGTCGAAGGCGACATGCTGGAGGAAGCGCTCGCCATCCTAGCCAGCTTCGACGCCAGCGACAGCTACAGCCTCACCGCCTACCAGCCAGGCTGGCACATCGGCGTGATCGGCATCCTCGCCTCGCGGCTGAAAGACAAGTTCCACCGCCCCACCATCGTGCTGGCCCGCAGCGAAAGCGGCGAGCTCAAGGGCTCTGGCCGCTCGATCCCCGGTCTGCACCTGCGCGACGCGCTCGACCTCGTCGACAAGCGCCATCCCGGCCTCATCCTCAAGTTCGGCGGCCACGCCATGGCGGCGGGGCTCAGCCTGCCCGCCAACCGCCACGACGAATTCAGTCGGGCCTTCGAAACGGTGGTGCGCGAGCTGATCGACCCGGCCGACCTCGAAGGCGTGATCGAAACCGACGGCGAACTCGACCCCGCCGACCACAGCTATGCCCTCGCCGAGCAGCTCGACCACGCAGTCTGGGGACAGGGCTTCCCCGCCCCGCTGTTCACCGCCACCTTCGATGTCCAGGCGCAGCGCGTCGTCGGCGAAAAGCATCTGAAACTGAAACTGGCGCGCGCGGGCGCAGCGTTCGAGGCCATGCGCTTCTTCCACCCCGACCCGTTGCCGGAGCGCATCCGCGCCGTCTACGCGCTGATGCCGAACGAATTCAATGGACAGCAGACGCTGCAGCTGAAGCTGCAGCACTGGGAGCCGGCGGACTGAGGCGCTACGCGCGTTGCCGGCTGTAGCGTGCCGCGCCGACCAGACCCAGGCCCGCCAGCAGCATCAGCCAGGTGTGGGGCTCGGGAACGGGCGCGATCGTCGCCTGGATCCAGGACTGATACGGCGCCACGATGGTGCCGCCGCCGATCGTGCCGAACAACACACCGCTGTTGAAGTTGGCAATACCGGCGATCTTCCAGACACCGTTGTCGTCGACGAACACGGGGCTGCCGGAATCGCCGCTTGCAAACTGGGCTTCGCCGTCCAGCGCCAGGTTGGTTGGGCTGGACGGGCCATAGACATTGCTCGCCGAAGTCGGGCCGTCGAAGTCGAAAATGAAGACCTCCTTGGCCGCTCCGCCGTCGTCGTCCACCAGCAGATCGTCGACCCGGTTTTGCCCCACCCGCTTCACGCTGGCACTGGCGCCGATGGTGGCCCCGCTGATCCCATCGCCGCCCCGGCCATAACCGACCAGGGTCAGCGTCTGGTTGGCCAGACTCCCGCCGTACAGGTCATATGCCGGAATCACGCCGGCCACCGGCGCGCTCAGCCGGACGATCGCCAGATCGTCGTGCCAGACGCCGTCGGCGCCGACCACCATGCCGGTATAGCCGCCGTAGACCGAAATCGCCGATGCGCTGTAGGTATGGGTCAGGTCGCCGCCCACGTTGAGCGTGAAACTGACATTCCCGGGCGTGCCCACCTGGCCGCCCACCACGTGCGCCGCAGTCAGCACATGCTGACTGTCGAGCATCACACCGGAATAGACACCGCCGCTGATGGTGATCGCGCCGACGCCTGCCCAGGGCGAACTGTCAATATTGGCGTCCAGACTGCCGCCCACCAGCGCGAATGCAGAAGAATTTCCCAGCGCGGCCGCGAACGCCAAGCCGCATGCAATGCCATGCTTGTTCATACTGCCTCCTCCTTGGTATTAATTTTGATACGCGCAGATCCGATGCGTTTGGCACGAGGCTGTGCGTCTTGTTATCACAAACAAAAGGTGCAAACAACATGCCAGCGCACCTAAAAGCACGCTTCCATTTGATTTGTGGGGCCCTTCTCTTTTCACAAGGACCACAGGCTACATCAAATGTAAATTTTTCCGACATCCGGGCCAACGCCAGCTTTATGACGATATGTTTCCCAAGGTCAGACATCGAGCCTTGCATCCTGCAGCGCGAATCTTGTACCTTGCGGCTTGAGCCTTGAATCCCCCCATGCCGCCGATCACCTATTCCCTCATCCTGCTGAACGTCCTGGTCTACGCGCTCGGCGTGGCCACCGGCCCGGACATCGTTCGCGTGTTCGGCCTGTGGCCACCGGGATCGGGAGGGGCGTTCCATCTCTGGCAGCTGTTCACCTACAGTTTTCTGCACGGCTCGCTGCTGCATCTGGTCTTCAACATGGTCGCCATCTGGATGTTCGGCGCCGCGCTGGAAAAACGCTGGGACGACCTGCGCTACCTGCTGACCTACCTGATCAGCGTCGTCGTCGCCGCCATGACGCAGATCGCGGTCAGCGGCTATTTCCTGCATGCCAGCGGCCCAGTCGTCGGCGCATCGGGCGGTGTGTTCGGCCTGTTGCTGGCCTATGCGATGTACTTCCCCAACCGGGTCATCAGCATCATCTTCCTGCCCTTCATCCAGATCCCGGCCCGCACCTTCGTGCTCGGCTACGGCGCCGTCGAACTGTTCCTCGGGGTCACCAACACCACCGCCGGCGTCGCCCACTTCGCCCATCTGGGCGGACTGTTCGGCGGCTGGCTCAGCGTGCAGTATTTCCGCGGACGCGGGGTGTTCGGCAGGCGCTGATCAGGTTCAAGATTCAAGTGTGGCCGTGGTCTGGCGGAAGGCCGCTCGCCCCCTTTGAATCTTGTACCTTGCGTCTCGTCTCTCAGGCGTACCCGTCCGGATTCCCCGACTGCCAGCGCCACGCATCCGCGCACATGCGCTGCAGATCGTATTCCGCGCGCCAGCCGAGTTCCTGTGCGGAGCGCGACGGATCGGCCCAGCATTGCGCCACATCACCGGCACGGCGCGCGACGATCTGGTACGGCACCGGCTTGCCGCTGGCCGCTTCAAAGGCGCGCACCATGTCGAGCACACTCACCCCGCGCCCGGTGCCCAGGTTCCAGGTCTGCACCCCGCCCAGCTGCTGCAGCCTGTTCAGCGCCGCTACATGCCCGCGCGCCAGGTCGACCACGTGGATGTAGTCGCGCACCCCGGTGCCGTCGGGCGTCGGGTAGTCGCCGCCGAACACGTTGAGATGCGGCCGGCGGCCCACCGCCACCTGCGCCACATAAGGCATCACGTTGTTGGGAATGCCGCGCGGGTCCTCGCCGATCAGCCCCGACTCGTGCGCCCCCACCGGATTGAAATAGCGCAAGAGCGCAACCTTCCACCCTGCATCCGCCAGCGCGATGTCGCGCAGCATCTCCTCGATGAAGAGCTTGGAACGGCCATAGGGATTGGTCGCCGACAGCGGGAAATCCTCGGTAATCGGCACCGTCGCCGGGTCGCCGTACACCGTGGCCGACGACGAGAACACCACCGCCTTCACCCCCGCCTCGGCCATCGTCTCGAACAGCGCGATGCTGCCGCCGATGTTGTTGTCGTAGTACAGGATCGGCTTGTCCACCGACTCGCCCACCGCCTTCAGGCCGGCAAAATGCACCACTGCGTCGATCGCATGGCCGGCGAACAATGTACGCAGCGCATCACGGTCGCGGATATCGCCCTGCACGAACGTCACCGGCCGGCCCGCAATCTGCGCCACCCGCTCCATCGACTTCACGCTGCTGTTCGACAGATTGTCGAACACCACCACCTCATGCCCCGCCGCCAGGCATTCCACTGCGGTGTGCGACCCGATATACCCGGCCCCGCCGGTCAATAAGACCTTCATTTCAACTCCCCCGATTTATCTTCAGCGCCGGTTGCCGCTTGGGCTGAACCCAGGTCGCCAGAAAAACCCCCAAGGCAATCCCCACCCCGTCGGCCAGCAGGTCATCCAGCCCGAAACTTCGGCCGGGCAGCGCAAGTTGTCGCCATTCGTCCCATAGACCCAGCGCCATGCAGGCAAGCGCCACCATCAAGGGGATACACATCCCCGACCCGCGCAGCCCCAGAACCAGCAACCCGGCCAGCGTGGCAAACCAGGTCAGATGCGCCAGCTTGTCCCATGGTGCCGGGATCAAACCCGCTGCCTGCGGCTGACTGCCGCCCCAGACAAACAGGCCGAGCAACAGCACAGCCAGAAGCAAGGACGCGCCGGGGATCCAGTTACTGAAAATCGGGGGTTTCAAAATATGCCTCCGTACCGCTTTCTGGTGCAGATCATGACACACACAGCTGGCCGTGGGCCGGCAATGCCTTGCCGACGATAGCCCGCTTGCCACTGTTTTTCGCGGGCAAGCCCACTCCTATAGGGCAGATCGCGTAGGCACAACAGGCGAAGCACAATGCGTTGGACTGCAAAGCCCAACACAACAGGCTGCGATTCATGTCGGGAGTGAGTGCCATGCGTGCGATGTGTTGGGCTTCATTTCTTTCAGCCCAACCTACGGCCGCTATCTATCCAGACCTGACCCCGAAGTGCGTATTGAGCACCCGCAAAACCAGGGCCCCGGTTGCATCGGGCGGAATGCGTGCCGCTACCCACTGGCCGCCGTGCGAGCTCATCGTGGGCAACACCGTTTCAGGCTCGCCCGCGCGCCCCGCCAGCGCCAGCACCGGCGCCGCGCCGAA
Source organism: Thiobacillus sp. (assembly GCA_019459705.1). Lineage (GTDB taxonomy): Bacteria > Pseudomonadota > Gammaproteobacteria > Burkholderiales > Thiobacillaceae > Thiobacillus. Next base: position 10,993 of record JAIBFE010000107.1, read on the forward strand.
GTCTGCATCCTGCAGTCCGACGATGTCGCCCGGTCGCGCCGACAGCGGGTGATTGAACACCACCGGCGTGGGCGGGCTGGCAGCGCTCTCTTGAGCGCTGGCCCATGAGCCGGCGCTCAAGGCCAGCCCGATGGCCAGCCCACGGATCACGGTGGCCATCCGCGCCAACTCAGCGCAACCCCAGTGCCGCGGCGAACCGCGGTGGCACCGCGATCAGCATCGAATAGTTCTGCCGCGGCACCACCGTGGCGGTTTCGATGCGGTGCTCGCGCCCGAACATCGCCTCGCGCAGCTCATCCAGCCGCCGCAGCAGCCACCAGCGCGCCATCGGCGGCTCCTGGTGCCAGCAGAAGCGGTAGCCCAGGCTGGTCAGGAAGCGGATCGACTCGGTCGAACCCTCGGTGAACTCGCTCTCGTGCTGCTCCAGCACCACCAGGGGTTGGCGCTCCACCAGCGTGGCCTTGCCGCCGCGCAACACCTGCGCCTCAAAGCCCTCCACGTCGATCTTCATGAAGCACAAGCCCTGAAGGTCCAGTGCGAGGTCGTCCAGTCGTTCCACGGCGATCGGTAGCACCTGACCGCCCGTTGTGTCGCCAATGCGGATTGACGAGCCGCCCAGGTTCGCCGCGTGTTCGATCAGATCGAACTGGCCCCGTGTATCGCCCAGGCCGTGCGAATGCACGCTCACGTGGTCGGCCCATTGCGTGTTCAGCCGCAGCAGCTCGGCGGTGGTGGGATGCGGCTCGAACGCGTGCACCCGGGCAAAGCGCTGTGCAAAGAACATCGTGTGGTTGCCGATGTTGGCGCCAATGTCCAGCGCCGTGCCCTGGGCAAACACATCCCTCAGCGGTTCAAGAAACTGGAACAGAATCTCCAGCGCGTCGCGCTCATACAGGCCGAACTGGTTGATCTGGATACCGATCAGGTCGTTCGCGTAGATCGCCATCCGGTGCCCGCCCCGCGCGGCGCGCAGCGCCGGTGCTTGAGCCGTCAGGCGGCGCGCGAGCTTGCGGTCAATCTGGTGCCCCAGGGAATGGTCATGTGTGGTGCGCAGCAGTGTGGTCGGCATGGGGGGGGTTCGGTTGAAATACGAAGCCAATTCGTCAATTTATTCATTTGATAGTGCCCTTAAGTATAGGAAGGGGCGATTCAATCAGCGTGGCGCAGCAATCACTGCATTGCCATCCTGTACAGTGCCTTTTGCACCGTCGCGCACGATGACGCCTATCTCACAATTGAAGCATTTGTTGTTCTGAAAAATCGTTCCTAGCAAGCGGGTCTGGTTCTTTGACAGTGCCTGGGTAGGGCCCTCGGCGTGCATCCGGTTGATAAAGCCCTCCGCTCTGCCTGGTTCCTGCTGGGGCATTGTCAAGTTTGGGCTATTGGCCTGGAGGGTATTGTTCCTGACTTCCACCCCTATGGTTCCTATTCCAAAATCCTGCTCATCCGTCCTCACAAACATTACGCTGATGTACGAGCGCCATTGCTTGGTCGTGTTGGTGATACTGTTGTTGGCAATGCGTACGCCGACAATTGGAACGAATAGCCGCCTCTTGAGAATTTGGGCGGACCTCAAAAAAATACCGCCGCCTTCATTGATTGTGTTGCCGACAATATCCACCTCGCGTATTGCGGTTTGATACAGCCATATGCCGCGCGGGTTCTGGTTGAGCGTGTTGCCCTTGATGAGCGATTTTTCCAGCCCCCAAACAAATGTGGCATACCGGCTGCTTGTGTCAGGCACCACATCCCACGGCTTGTCCACAGTCAAAGTGCCTTGCGAATAGGCGGTGACTCTGCGCGATTGGCCGGCGCCTTTGCCACCGACAACGGCTACGCCGTAGTTCTCTGGAAACGCACCACCTTCAAAAGGTGCAACATCAATCTTATTGCCTGGATCAGAAAGTGTGGTGCTGGTAGCGCTAACGACCGTGCCCAAGTTTTCTGTGCGCTTCCCGCCGCCGCCTTCAGTGAGCAGGGTCTCACCATCGTTGCGAACCTTATTAACTATGGGGCCGCCGAGTACGTCAAAGGTGTTATTTGTGATTGCAATACGATGTGCAAAGTCCATGGCCAAGCTATGAATCACACCCGTCGAATTTTGGTTGTCTCTTGCGTCACGCGTAAAACGGTTGTGTGCTATGTAAGCATCATGCACCCTGGCAAAAGTCGGTGATCCGTTGGCGAAGGTTGTGGTATTGCCAAAGAAAACCAGTCCACCAGATCCGCCCAACGTGTAAGGGCCGCTGTCATCGGGATTTTTGGGTTGAATGAAGTCTGTATCCAAGATGACAAAATTATTATTGTTCGTCAAAAACATTTGAATGCCACCGTTAAGCACAAACTTCAGTTTCTGAAAAAATACGCGAGTGCTGTTCTGCAGCAATGGGCTCTCGATCCGGCCACGCGTATTTATCAGTGTCAAGTTGCGCACCCCAGCCAAATCCAGACCGCGCCCCCAAAGTGGATAGTTAGCTTCGTACCTGATCACTGTGCGGTTCTTGCCCGCCCCTTGCAGCACCACTCGGGACTTGAGCTTCAGGCTGCCCGCCAGGCGGCAAGTGCCTGGGGGCAACTGCAGCACGCCGCCGCCGGCAGCCACCAGGTCAATCGCCGCCTGAATGGCGGGGGTGTCGTCAACCAGCCCGTTGCACACCACCTTGCTGGCCAGCCTGGCATCGCTGGCAGCCAGCACCACTTTGGCAGCAATGGCGGAAAACGCGGCGCCCCAGCCCACGCCCAAAGCAAAGGGGTCGCCTCGACCGGCTGCCACTTCAATCTCTCTGTCCAGCAATGCCGGTCCCGTTCCGTTGCCGTTATCTACGGAAATGGCAGCCTTGCCGCCCGCCCGCACGCCGCGTGGTGCGGTAACCATCAGCATGTGTTCATTACTGGCGCGGGTATCCACCACAGCGGGCAAACCATCCACCGTCACTACGGGTGTGAAGCCCGGCAGCAGCAAGTTTCGCCCAAACAGTCGGAAGGGTCCGCGCGGGACAATTTGCAGCGCATCCAGATGGTAGGCGCGGGCGCCGTTGAGTACGATGGGGGCGCTCGTCGCCGCGCCGTTACTGACTTGTACCGTCAAGGCACCGGTGGCCGTTGCGGGGATTTTGAAAGACACCCAGCCGGTACCAAAGGTATTCATCACTTCCAGTTTGTTCAGACTGGTGCTGTCTCTGCCATTTCCCATGAGCGTGACCACGGGCGCATCACCAAAGTTCTCACCCTGCAAGCCGACAATATCGCCGGGGCAGACGCTCAGGGGCGCATTAAAAATGACAGGAGGTAAAACATCGGCGAGTGAATATGGCGAACACAAGGCAAGCCCAATGACTTGAATACAAAAAAGCGTCCTCGCCACGACCAATCTGATTGAGAAATTATTCGCTTTATTTCTCATGTTGTTCATGGCTTTTCCAACACGCCATTACCATCTGAAATATTCGATGATTTTCTTGGCCCAAACGTCTTCTGTCGGCAGCGCAGGCAAGGGTTGATCAAAAAATTCCGGTTGCCCCACTCTGTGCAACATTTCCTTCAGGGCGGTTGCAAATCCTTGTTTGCCGTCCCTTGCTATGGTGACCCAGTTAGTGTTTTCCAGCAGTTCGATTACGCCTGATTCTGCGCTCACCACCAAGCCCAGCTTTTGATATAGCGCTTCGATGGCAGGCAGGCCGTAGCCTTGTTTGGCTGGCATTAGAAACACGTGAGATTTTTCGTACAAACTTGCCAATTGCTCATCGCTAACAAAGCCATGAAAGATCACCGCATCACCAAGCCCAAGCGAGTTGCTCAAATTTTGTAGTGCTTCCCGATCAGGACCTGAGCCCGCAATATGCAAACGCCACTCCGGATATTGGCCGGCATTCTGATTAACCTCCGCCAATGCATTCAATATCCAGTCAATGCGTTTGCTGGACTGAAGTCGTGAAACCGTAAACAATTCAATCGGCCGATTTGCCCGCTTTGGCAGATCGGCCCGTGGTTCCCCAAACCCGCCCAGATAAATGACTTCGGCGTTGCGCCCGTATAGCCGCCCCATTTCATCGCGCAGGGCAGCGGTATTGGTAACAAAATGATTTGCCTTGTTGATACCGCGCCGAGTAGCAACATGGCGTACAGCGGTAGAGAGCCATGTTTTAAGCATTTCTGCAAAAGAGGTTGTACTTGCACACTCGCCGTCTGGCTTAAAACCGAGCAAGCTATATGTATCCGGAATACGCAAATGATATGGCGCCGTGGCGCCCAAACCGGCGTGATAGGCTGACTGGATATTGAACAACACCGGAACCGGACTGCCCACCTTATGAAGGTACTGCAGGCAGTGTCTCAAAGACAGCACCCTTTTAAGGGGATTTCGTGGTGGTTTTAGTTGATTCACCTTCAATGGCCACGAAGCGTACGAGGCCAGGTTAATCTGGTCCCAGTAACACAAAATGGAATGTGGTTTGCCTTGAGCATGTAACTCTCTCGATAGCGACAATATGACTCGTTCTTCCCCGCCGAATTCAACGAATTCTGGTTGAAAGATCACGATTTCACCGGCATCAGGGTATTTAGTTTGTTGCTGTTTCATCTGTTTCTTCCAATGAATTGGATGCCATCTTCTTCGCCAGCCGACCAAGCACTGAATCGCGTGCAAGATTCGTTTCCGCATAAGCGCGAGCCTGTGTACCAAGCCGAATGCGCGTGGCAACGTCATTGACCATCTGTTCGATAGCCAATGCCAGCGCTGCGCCATCTCCTGGCGCCACCACCAGCCCACAGTGCTGAACGACAACCGCGATCTCGGTGCCCGCGTTGCAAGTTGCAATCACCGGTCGGCCGCTGGCCAGCATGCCCGTCAGCTTGGAGGGCAACACCAGATCCTCTGCATCAGCGCTCTGGGTCAGCAAATGGACGTCTGCCAGACCCAGCAGTTCGCTTAACCGGGCAAAAGGTTGCAGCGGCAGCAGCTTCAAGTTGGGCAGTTCTCTGGCCGCTTCTTCCAGTTCGGGCTTCATGACGCCATCACCGCACACCACAAAAACAACACCGGGCACGTGCATCAGGCGCCGGGCTGCATCGGGGATCACCATCAACCCCTGTTTGTTACCCAGCGAGCCAGAGAACAGCATCACCACCGCGTCGGGCGCAATCCCCAGCTCCGCCCGGTAGCTGCTTGGTTTGGCCAGTGGGCGTACATGGTCAATGTCCACCCAGTTGGGGAAGAAACAGATCTTTTCTGGCGTAACACCCTTGGTGGCCAGGCGCTCCATCATCTTGCGGGAGATGGTTGAAACTGCGTCAAAGCGCCTCAGCAGCCACCGCTCTGAAGCCAACGCCAGTCGCTGCAGCGCCTTGCCTTTAAGCAGCCCCACCTGGAAAGCCACGTCAACCTCAAAATCCTGAATGTGCAACCACGCCCTGGCACCGCAAAGTCTTGCCGTAAGCCATCCCACCGGGGCACACACAAAGGCGGGCGCCACCGTCATCACCACATTCGGGCGCCAAAATACCTGGATCAGCATCACGGGCAAGGAAGACAAGGCAAACGTCAGCAGGTGCACGACGCGCAACATGCCACCCGGATTGCGCGGCACCCACAAGGGAGCACGCCACACGTCCACCCCTTGCCACTGCTCGCGCCGGTAGGGGGGCCACGCATAGCCGGCGCCTAACTGCCAGGCTGGGTAGTAGGGGGGCGCTGCAACCACACGCACCTGGTGCCCTTGTGTCGCAAGCCAGGCTGCCATCTCGCCGGAATATTTGCCAATGCCGGTAGGCTCGGGCGCGAAATTGGCACTGTAAAGCAGGATTTTCATGTTCTGATCCCAACAGACCAACTTGCATATGTTATTAAACACATAGCTGAATACAGCTATTACACGGGGGCTAGCATCATATTTTCTCAATAGGCTGGGCTTGAGCCGCCTCAAGCTCACGCACCTTGAGCACGATCATGTATTCATAGATGGACTGCAGCACCGCGTAGGTAAGGCCGGCTCGCCCGTCCAGAAAGCCGCGCTTGAGGACATACAAGATCAAGAACTTGACCACGGGGCGCAATGGAAGGCGGTAGAACAACTCCTTCTGATGGTAGCGACGCTCGTGAAAATCCTGCGCAAAAAAAGCCTTCCGCAAACTAAATACACCACCTTGTTGTCGGTTATTCATGATTTGCCGTGCTTCGAACTGGCTGTAAGAATTGTGGCGGTCCACCCAATGGCTAATGCCTTTGCCGAAGGGGAAGTGGTCCAAAAATCCAGCCACCTCACCTACAGGGCCGTCCGCAATGGAGATGGGATTCACCAACCGCTCGTAGCGCATCTTCTCAGGGCGAAAAAGGCGCATGTAATACGGTGAACTTTGCACATGCTTCAGCCAAGTGCCCAAGAAAAAATCCCGCCGCTGCACGCGAAAGGCAACGTTTTCATCCGCTCTAGTGACCGCAGCTTGAATCGACTTCACCAACTCGGGGGTCATGCGTTCATCCGCGTCAATGTAAAAAACCCAAGGATGACGAAACTTGATGTTTTGCAAACCCCAGTTTTGATGACTGGCCCAGTTGTCAAAAGGACGTTGTGTCACCGTTGCACCAAACTTTTCAGCAATGGCGACGGTTTCATCTGTGCTGATGGAGTCATACACATGCACGTCATCACACCAGGAAACCGATTGCAAACACCCGGGCAAATCTTGTTGTTCGTTTTTGGTCAGGACGAGGACAGAGATAACTTGATCCATTTTGTGTCTCAAGCAACTCGCGCCACAAGAATCATGCTTTTCCACAGCCATGGCAGCCTGCCCGCACCGTGAAACGCAATCACCTTAAATCCGTTTCCCTCCAGCAACTGAGTCAGGGTATCGCGGCTCCAGAACTTGATGTGGCCACCATGCCAGAGAGGTGTGTGATGTGTGTCCCATTTATTGAATACAGCCAGAGCAAGGTTTTTGAGATAACCGTGATAAGGGGTGGAAATCACCAAATATCCCCCCGTCCGCAATATCTTGCCCGCAAAAATAGGGAGCAAGTGCGGCGAGAACAAATGCTCAATTACCTCGGTGGAAACGACTGCATCGAAGGCTTCTGCCTCACTTGCCAGCAGCGGTGCCGGGTCATCCTGCACCCCCATGTTGTAAAAGTTGGAATGGGGGTAGTTCTTTTTGGCAATCTCAAACCCCTCCTTGTCGTATTCAACACCGGCAACCCGATAGCCCGCACCATGCAGCGCGCCCACAAGCGCGCCGTTACCGGAACCTAAATCACACACATGGTTGACGTTAAGTGTGCCCAATATGCGTAGCACTTCTGGTGTGATGTAACCACAGGACTCTGGCCCCGACGATGATTGCCAACCATACGTATCTACTTGATTGTTACTCATGTCCGATTCCCTTTATATTTTGCTTACGCACGCCAACTTGGCGACATGGATTACCCGCATACACAACCCAAGACTGCACTAGACTTTTGGTTACCACTGAACGTGCACCAACTACGGCACCCTCTGGCACCGTCACACCCAAACCAATAAATACATCAGCGCACACCCATGCATACTGGCCAACAGTGATTGGCTTTGCGATCAATTGGAAATTGGATGTGTTGTAGTCATGGCTACCGCCGCACAAATAAGCTCCTTGCGAGATGACCGCATAGTCGCCAATGGTGATATGGGACATGTTATAAAGATTGACGCCATTGGCTATACCTACGTGGTTGCCAATCGTCAGTAACCACGGCGCCCAAATCTTGACATTCGGATAGACGTGGACCTGTTTACCAAGCCGTGCACCAAAGACACGCAGCAAGAGCCTGCGCCAAGCGTGAAAGGGGGGTGGACTGGGCCGGAATAGCAGCAGCCATGTCACGCCCCACAGCGCTCGTGCCACGCGATTACCCAGAGAGAAAGAGGGCTGGGTATACGGGTCATTGCCTTGAATAATCATGGCGTATGTTTCCTGATTATTTCAAGCAGACTCTGCGCCATCGCCTCAACAGTAAAGCGCTGCGCAAAGGTCAATCTGGCTTGCTGCGCCATTTTTTGGCGCGCCGGCGCGTCCAGAGCCAGCCAGCGTTGCAAGGTCTTTACCGTGCCTTCCACCGTATCGGTGTTCACTATCCCCGCCCCGTCCGCCTCAATCTCGCGCCAGATATTCACTTTGTCGGATATCAACACGGGCAGCCCGCAGCCCAGCGCCTCGGCCACCACAATCCCAAAGTTCTCCTGGTGGGATGGCAGCACAAAGGCTTCGCTCACATAAAAGGCACCCCATTTCATGTCGTCTTGCAGCATGCCGGGCCAGGTGATGCGGTCGGCCACGCCCAAGGCCTGCGCTTGCGCCTTCAGTTTAGCCACCCATCCGGTCTGGTCAGGCCCTGCCATCAGCAGGTGCAGCTTGGGGTCTTGCCCGGCCACTTTGGCAAAAGCGGCTATCAGCAAGTCGCAGCCCTTTTTTTCCTGAATGCGGCTTAAATACAGCAGCACCCGCTTGCCCCGCAGGTGCGGGTAGGCGGTGTAAAACCTTTCCCGCAATGCGTCAGCGTCGCTGGGCGGGGTCTTGGTGCCGTAGCTCACCACGGCCTCCCGGGCGCTGTAGAGCCAAAACGATTGGCGCGCCAGCAGGCGCTCGTCTTCACTGGTAAACAACACGGCCTGGGCATCGCGCAAGACGCGGTATTCGGCCCAGGGCCAGTACAGCCATTTTTTCAGGTGCTTAAGCGGGTAGGTGCGCTTGAACCAGGGGTCCATCATGCCGTGGGTGAATACAAAATACGGAACCCCCATGCGCTGCAATGCACGCCAGGCGCCATAGCTGTGGTACTGCCACAGTCCGTTGATCACGATGACGTCAAACGAGCGGGCGTTGGCCTGCAGCCATGGCACCAGATGCGGGTTGTATTGGTATGCGCCTTTTGATGGCCCCAAAGCATGCACTGGCAACGCATACTCCGCCACATACTGCGCCAGGGCATCGTCCATCGACACCACTTCCACGCTGTGGCCCATCTCCACAAGCTTGAGGCCGCGCTGGCGCACGCCTTCCATGGGCCCCCCCCCGTGGGGGTTTACGCTGGATATGATGTGCAGTATTCGCATGCCAGGCCTACGCAGACTGTGTGAAGTTGCGATACAACACTTGGGCCCACACGCGGCGGTTACTTGCCGCGTCGGGGCCACGCGCAACCATGCGGTCTCGAACGCGCAATAGTTCACCCTCGTCAACAGGGGGAGCCAGATCCTGATACGCAAAAATACCGGAGATACCGCACATGATGAATTTCTGATGCTCTAGTGGTTATGAGTTAAAGATTAAGGCGTCGGCGGAGCGGCATCGCGCCCAAGGATCTGGCGATACAAACACAGATAACCCTCAATGGCGGCATCCTGATTAAATCGACTTGCCCACTCACAACACTGCCCCCGCAGAATCTGGCGCTCGGCGGCGTCCATGGTCAGCAAGGCGTTCAACACGGTTGCGCCGTGAGCGGCCCATGCCTGCGGGTCGTCGCTGGATGCAAGCCGCGGCAGGTAACGGCTGGCCGGGCCACCCACTTCATTCATGGGCGCTTCGTCCGTGGTGATGACTGGGCACCCGCAGGCTTGTGCTTCGATGATGGGCCAGCCAAATCCCTCGGCCAAGCTGGGGAACAACAACGCCCGTGAAAGCGAATAGGCAGCCTGCAAGGTCCGGTTATCCAGGCCCTGGAAAAACAGCACCTTGCCCTGGGGCGGCACCTCGGCCAGGGCCGCCTGAACCTTGCTTCCCTGGATATTGCCGATCAGCCACAAGGGAAGCGGGTTCTGCTGGTTGCGGGCATAGTGGGCATAAAGGCGCACGACACCCGGCACATTTTTGTACCAGTGGTTGCCACTGACATGCAGCAGCATGCCGAGCGTTGGCGCGGGCAAGTTGGCCTGCTGCAGGGCGCGTGCAGCCTCTTCGGCGGGCATCGGTGTGTACGGATAGTTCAGGCCGTTGTAAACCACCTCGGAGGTCACGGGCAATACCTGACCGAAATGGTGCAGGTCCTCGCGTGTTTTTTTGGAGATGGAGATGAAATGCTGCGCCTGCTTAAACCCCTGGCGTATGTAGCGCTGGTAGATCTGGCCCGTGGGTGAGGTGGGATTTTCAGGCACATCACCCAGCGCCGAACGCAGTGCCAGCAGGTCATGCACGTGCACCACATGCGGCCAGTCTTTCACCAGTGGCACCCACGGGCCCATGGCCTGGTCGCAGAACACATACAGCGTATCGGCAACCTGCCGCTGGAGTTGCTTGCGCACCCACAGCGGGAACAGAATGTATTGGTCGATATAACCCGCCCACTTGCACAAGCGGCCTTTTGGCACCCAGTTGTAAACGCGGGCCTGCGGCGACCACATTTGCACTTGGTGGCCACGTGCAAGATAGGCCTCCTGGAGCATGCTTGCAAACCGCGGCATGCTTTGCGAAGCCATGAATGAGGGGTGCGCAAAAAGAACGATGTTCATGGGCGACCCGGCCAGTCAGGCTGAAGGCCGCGACATACCCGCAAGGCTGCCCAGCATGCGCGCGCCCAAACGAGCCATATGAAAAATAACCAGATACAGAATGATGTTTTGCGGTACGCCGCGCACCACGCCCATGAACATGGCTTGGAGTGACTCAGCCGATATGCCGTACTGAAACAGCTTCCAGATACCCAGCATGCCTAGGGCGGACAGAATAACCCTTCCATTTGCCGAACGGTAGGACAAAAGGTCATGGGCCAGGAAAAGAATGGGGCAAATGAGCAAATAGATCAGCGGAAAAAAGTATCCGAATAGGATGATGCCATGTGCAAAAGCAGAGCCCGTCTTGAATCCACCCAGACCCCCTCCCCCACCCAGATGGCTGATGTAGTCGCCCATCGAGAATGCTAAATCCTTCTTGTCAACATCAATCTCCAGTGATTTAAGAGCAGGGTCGGGCAAGGTGGCCCAGAAAAAATCACCCGTGATGTCACGCAATTTTTCTTCGCCTTTGGGGCCCACTCGAGAACCAAAATAGAGCGCGTTGTCATGAAACTTGGTCTCAACCAGCCGCGCTATCAGCGGGCTGGCAAAGTAGGTCTCGTCGTAGTTGCGACGGATGCTGATAAAACTGTCTTTCTCGCGCTGGGCATGCAGCAGTTGCGGCCGCTGAAAGTAGTAAAGGGTTAGGTCGACCATCTGGACTGGTGAAACATAGCCGCGAGCCTTTCGGGCAAGTACCATGGCTGTAACCAGGTCAGTAACGGGTATGGCTATGGCCCCCATCACAACAAGCAGGACACCTGTTTTTGCAAGCTGCGAAACCTTCACCGGCCGGGTGCTGCGCATGACGCTGAGCAAGGCAAATATCGCAATGGTCATCGCACCCGCGAGCATGAGGGCACGGGCATTGGCGGCCATGCCCAGCAAGACAATCAAGCTCATATAGATCATTAGAAATAGATAGTTTTTCTTGGCGTTGCAGTAGCTGCTGCCTTGTTGGAGCAGATATATCGGTATTAAAAAAGGCGCCCAGGCCACAAAGGACATGGCTTGGAACGTCTTCCTGACGGCCCCTTCGCCCCCGCCCACCAGCAAGCTAAACAGGCCGATGACGCCCATGATCCACAGCGTGCCCACGGTGGGGGTGGCGTACAGCCCCAGTTTTTCTAGCACGGCGCGCACCAACGACAATTTTTTGGGTGATGCTGCATTAGAAAAGAGCCGATACACGCCATGAGCGACCAGCGCGATGGCCTGGAACCCGGCCAGGGTGGCAAAGGTCTCGATAGGTTGCCGCAAATTCAGACTCAGAGCGGTCCATGTCGCCGACTGCACCAGCAGGGCGCCCAGTTGGGTTGACATGCAAAACCCAAAAATGGCGAAAGTGGACAGGGGGTGTGTCTGGATGGCACCGGTCCAATGGATGTACAGCAGAATCGCCAGGGACGAAGCCAGCACGATGCAGGCTGTAGCAATGTTTTCGGCGGAAAAATCAATGGCGAACTGCGCTGCAAACGCAATGAATGTCAACGCCAGCAAGAGTATGACAATGAAGCGTGCGTTGCTCATGGCTTCAGCATGTCGTCGTAAATTGCCATGGCCTTTTGGCCGTAATCGCTCAAGGCGCCACGTGCGCGCAACTCGCGCGCCAGGTCGAAGGTGTGGAATTTACCCACCGTGGTGAGGGCGACTTTCATTGGGCGACGGCCTTTGTTTTGTTGTTGTCGGTGACGGTGCTGTAGGCCATCCAGGAGCAGACGATGGCGATGAATAGCTCGCTCACCAGCATGGCGGCACCAACGCCGTTCAGTTGTAATTCTCTGCCCATCGGCCATGCTAACCCGACAGAAAGCATGCCCGCAAGGATGGACCAGTAAGCTAGGCTAACGTGTCGATTGGTAGCCATCAGCAGAACGCGGGGAATGTGCCAGATGCCGCCCACCGCAGCGTATAACAACATCAGCACCATCAGTGAGGGAATGAATTCAATGGCCCCGTGCGTCCAGATACGCAACATCCAGGGCGACAGAAAATACAGGATCAGGCTAAGCAAAAGTGACTGCGCTGCGCCCAGCAATGAACTGCGAAGAAACAGGCGGTTCACGGTAGCCATTGCGCCCTGTCCGAACAACCGGGAAAACTCGGGCCACAGCGAGTGACTGAAAATTGCTGTTACTTGCACGGCCACCCGAGCAATGGTGCGATAGGTGTTGAACAGAGCAACCGCAATCGGCCCGAACAGCGCGCCCACCAACAGTGTTACACCCTGAAAGCTCAAGGCATTGGCCAGGGGGAAAGCCATGAACGATACGGCTGGCTTGAACATGGAACGGATTTCAGCTCTATCTGCCGCATGTGTTCCCCAGCTCAGACCATGCTTGCCGCGCGTTGCCAGCACCATGCAGACCACGGTTGCCGCCAGTCGAACGGCCAGCCCGGTCACCGCCACCGCAGCAAAACTGCCCACTGTGGCCAGCCCGGCCATGAACCCCAGCCACTCTCCCACGCGCACCAAGTTGCCGGCCACCGTGCCAGTGGCGTAACGCTGCGTGGACTTGAACGCCGCTTCGGACAAACCACCAAAAAGCGACACCAGCACACCGATGGACAGGGCTGCTAGCGCCACGCGCTGATCCATGGTGGCCACACCGGGCAGAGGGGCCAACAGCATCAGGGGCACCACCATCAGAGCGAGCGCACCGCAGACGATGCCCATGAACATCTGGGCACTCTGAAAGACCCGATTGGCTTCCAGCGAGTCGTCTTTTCCCATGGCCATAGTCATCATGTTGCCAGCGGCGGTGACCATACCCACATCGGCCATCGAGAGATACGCCGGTATGGCCGAAAGTATCAGCCAAGTGCCATAGGTTGCGGTGTCCCAAAAGTGCAAAAACAGTGGCAGCGACGCAAGCTGGATGCCAATGGTGATGGCCATGCCAAACGAATTTGCGCCCATGCCGGCAACGACCCTGCGTATCATGCGGGCAGACCCGCAGCGGCAAGTATGGATGCAACTACTATTTCGTTATAGTGGCCGTTCTTTTTTACACGCTGATGACCGGCATCGGCAATGGCCTGACGACGGTGGTCATCCGCAAGCGCGAAGCGACACATGGCTGCGCATTCTTCGGCGTCTTTCCAGAACAATGCTTCCTGCCCTTCGGCATACATTGCCAGGTGCTCGGTTGTGCGCTCGGCACACATCAGGCTGGCCAGGGCCGGAATTTCCAGCGAACGGGTAGTGTGGAGGTCACGGTTTTCTTTTGACAGCAATCCCAGATTGACCTTGGCGCACTGGATGGCTTTGGCGTAGTCGTCGCCCCCAATGGAGCCGCCTTTCCAATGGTTTTTTAGTTGGGACCATTCCGGCGCTTTGTGCCAGTTGGAGCCACGGATGGTGAGCGGCACGCCGCGCCGGATCAAATCAAGCATGAACGGGCCACGCTCCGGAAACCAGGTTCCCAGAAATAACACGTCGCAATCCCATACCTGGTGATCTTCGACAGAAAGCGGTCTGGGAGCATGGGAAAGCTCGTCGGCACTTCTGTAAACACGGATCACATTTTTTGCACCCAGAGCTTGTGACTCTGCGACGTTTTCCTGCCGCACAACGGCGATCAGATCGTAATGAGGCAGGCTTTGCCGAAAGGCCTTGAATCGTGCGCCATCACGGGGCCCAAGGGGGTCGTCGATGCTGTAGTTGATGACCTTTGCAGCATGCCGACGCAGCAATGAAATAACCCGAGGCGTCACCCACTCACCGCCATCCACGTAGCAAACATCAAATTGACAACCCGCAAGCTTGCTGAATAACCCACCCATGAGCCACGGACTCAACAGGTTGCCACCCAGGCGCCAGGTGATGCGGTCAACCCATGGGGTTTTAGGCAGCAGTTGCCGCAAATCCATGTGCTCTACCCGATGGCCAAGACGCCGCAGCGCGTTGGCCCTGTCCAGGCAGGTGCCGCTAACAGGACCGAAATAAAGGATGGAGAGCGCGCCGTGCGCTGGCGAACTGAATGGTGAGGGGGCATTCATTGGGAAACCGCCCCTGGCGGTGTTTGCGAGCCAAGATGCGCGAGCACGGCGTCGTGAAGGGTATTGGCTAAAACCTTATCAGGCATGCTCTTGGCTGTTGAATGGCGCTGACGCATAGGCCAGACGGATGCCTTCGGACAGTTCGGTGCGGGCTTGCCAGCCTTGGGCGCTCAGACGGCTGACATCCATCAGTTTGCGTGGGGTGCCATCGGGTTTGCTGGCGTCGAATTCGAGCGCTCCCTGGTAGCCCACCACGTCCTTGACGGTTTCGGCCAGTTCGCGAATGGTAAGGTCGTGCCCCACGCCGATGTTCATCAGGGGCGGCAGGCCGTCGTTGCGGTCCTGCCCCAAGAGCGGGACGAACTTGTCGTCGGGCAGGTTCATCAGGTAAACGCAGGCATCAGCCATGTCTTCGCTATAGAGGAATTCGCGTTTGGGCGTGCCGCTCCCCCACACCGTCACGCTTGGCGCATTAGCCATCTTGGCTTCATGAAAACGACGAATCAGCGCGGGGATGACGTGGGAGTTTTCCGGGTGGTAGTTGTCGCCGGGGCCATAGAGGTTGGTCGGCATCACGGCCAGGTATTGCGTGCCATATTGCCGGTTGTAAGCCCAGCACATTTCAATACCAGCGATCTTGGCCAGCGCATAGGGCCGGTTGGTCGGCTCCAGTTCACTGGTGAGGAGATGCTCTTCCTTCATGGGCTGCGGCGCCATCCGCGGATAAATGCAACTGGAGCCCAGAAACACCAGGCGCTTGACGTTGTTTTTGTAAGCCGAATGGATGATGTTGGTCTGGATTGCGAGGTTGTCGCGAATGAATTCGGCGGGATAGGTGTTGTTGGCGTGGATGCCGCCGACTTTGGCCGCGGCGAGGAAGACGTAGTCGGGCTTTTCTGACGCGAAAAAGGCTTCGACGGCGGCCTGGTTGGTAAGATCGAGTTCGGCGTGGGTGCGGGTGACGAAGTTGGCAAAGCCCTTGGCGCGCAGGTTGCGCATTAGCGCCGACCCCACGAGACCACGATGCCCGGCGATATAAATCTTGTCAGAAAGGTTCATACGGCAAATCTCATAGTTGCCAGGCGGGCTTTTTGGGCACCCTTGTACGAGGTTGTCGCCCCGGCGAAAGCCGGGGTCCAGTATTCAAATCCGACTGGATTCCGGCTCGCACCCGCAAGGGGCAGGCCGTGGTTGTAATGCCGCTGAAGCGGCAACAACCACGCACCGCCGGAATGACTGTGCAGGCTCATGACCACCTTTTACTCGTGGTAATCCATCGCCTTGTAGCCGTGCTTCTTCACCAGTTCGTCGCGCTCGGCCGCCTTGAGGTCTTCGCGCACCATCTCGGAAACGAGTTCGTCGAAGCTGATCTTCGGCGTCCAGCCGAGCTTGTTCTTGGCCTTGCTGGGGTCGCCCAGCAGGGTTTCAACTTCGGTGGGGCGGAAGTAGCGCGGGTCGACGGCGACGATACATTTACCGTGGGCGTCGTAACCCTTCTCGTCGACGCCCTGCCCTTCCCAGCGGATTTCCATTCCAAGCTCTTTGGCTGCGGCGTTGACGAAGTCGCGGACCGAGTACTGCACGCCGGTGGCGATGACGAAATCTTCGGCCTGGTCCTGCTGCAGCATCAGCCACTGCATTTCGACGTAGTCCTTGGCGTGACCCCAGTCGCGCTTGGCGTCCATGTTGCCGAGGAAGAGGCAGTCCTGCAGGCCGAGCTTGATGCGCGCCAGGGCGCGGGTGATCTTGCGGGTGACGAAGGTCTCGCCGCGGATCGGGCTTTCGTGGTTGAACAGGATGCCGTTGCAGGCATACATGCCGTAGGCCTCGCGGTAGTTGACGGTGATCCGGGCTTACGAGTTGGCGGAAGAAGGCACCATTGGCGTCTGTGGTGGTATGGCGATGTGCGCCTCCTGCCAGGTTTATGTAATGAAC
>JAIBFE010000122.1 GCA_019459705.1 Thiobacillus sp.
GGCGGCCTGCGCCAGGCCGCGCCCTTAGTTCAGGCGCCCAAGGTGTTAGGCATACATGCGCAGGAACATGGCCCCCCCCCCCAAAAACACTTTCCTCCATGCCCAGCGGTCGAGCGCCAAAAACGCGCGGGCGATGACCCCCCAACCCCCTCGGCCCCCCCCCCCCCCCCCCCCCCCCGCCCCGATACGCCTGCTTGTGGCGGGCTGAAATCGCAGCCAGGTCGCGCGCGTCTTTCAGATACACCACGGCATAGCCATCGGGGTGAGAGGCCAGCCAGGGTGCCACATCCGCACCGCGCAATTCGATCAGGGGGGCTTCGAGCCTGCCGAGAAACTGGTATTGCGCATGGTAAGTCGCAAGATTCGCTACCTGCCGTCCTTCGTCCTGTACCTGTTTAATCGCCAGTGCCATCGGCTTGATGTCATACAGCGGCTCGACCGAGCGCATCGCTGCCAATTGCAGCAGCGCCAGCATGGATGCCCCTAGCAGCGCCAGATTCAGCACTGGCGGGACCCCCCGCCGGCCGGCCACCCAGGCCACCAGCGACAGCAGCACCAGCAGCCCCCCCGGCCACAGCGGCGGCAGTTCGGCTACCTGTTCGTAGATCGCCCCGATCTTTCCACTGCCCGCCAGGATCAACGCCAGTCCCAGTGCCGCCGACAGCAAGGCAGGCAGTCCCACCCGTGCTCCCGGACGGTCTGCCAGCACACGCACCGCCAGCAGCGCAAACGCCGGAAACAGCGGAATCAGATAATGCGGCTGTTTGCCGCTGATGAAAGAAAACGCCACGAACACGGGCAGCATCCAGGCGAGACAGAAACGCGTGCCGCGGTCCAGCCCGGCACGCTTGTGGTGGACCAGGGCTTTCCAGAATCCGGGCCAGACGAACCAGGGAAACAGCATCAGCGGCAGCAGCGGCACATACCACCAGAACGGCCGCCGGTGTGCGAACGACTCGACCATGCGGTTGGCGGTCTGGCCCCAGAAAATCGCATTGCGATACGCCTCGCCGCCAGCCATTCCAGCCGGCAGTGCCCACGCCAGCGCAATGGCCGCGCCTAGCAGCACCGCCAGCACCACCCCACCGAACCAGCGTCCCCATTTGAGGCCCGGGTTCCACCATGGCGCCAGCACGGTGATCGGCAGCAGATTCAGCAGAATGACCGGTCCCTTGGTCAGTACGCCCATGCCGATGGCGATGCCCAGCAGGGCGAAACCTCGCTGTTTTCCTGCAGCGGCGCTGAGCACGCCGTGCATGCCGAGCAACACCCAGAATGCCAGCATCACGTCGAACATGACTGCAGTGGAGAACACGATCCACAAGAACGTGCTCATCAGCACCAGCGCAGCCTGGCCGCCAAGCCCGGCATGCTGCGGCCACAAGCGGCGCGCCAGCAGATAGGTCAGCCCCAGCGCGCCGGCGGAAAACAGCGGCAACACCAGGCGCGGCCACCAATCGTTGACACCAAACAGTGCCCAGCCGGCATGGAACATCCAGAAAATGAAGGGCGGCTTGTGACTATAGGTTTCACCGTTCTTGAATGGCACCAGGAAGTCGCCGCGCAGCCACATTTCCCACGCTACGCTGACATAGCGCGTTTCGTCGATCGGCGTCAGCGGGCGCGTTGTGATCGCGACCATGGCAAGAATCGCAAGCAAGGTGAAACTTGCAAAAAGCGCACCGCGACCGCTCGTGCCCAGTACTCGGTATGTCATCACAGCATGCCCATCAATCGTAAAAGTTGCGCCCCGCCATTTCCGGAGACACGAGTCCATATCCGCCGCGGCGCGGCGGGGCCGAATCCGGAATGCCCGCACCCGGCCTGCCCTGCCAAGGCAACACGCACGCTATCCAGATTGCGCACAGGAATTTCGCTTCACCTTATACATCCCGGCTTAAGGCTGTCTTAAGGCAAATCATCCCTAATGACGTCCACCTCAATTCCTGTGTTGTGCGATGGTCGCCGTCTCCGGCAAAACGATATCGATATTTCTGGATTCCCGGGAAGCCCGCGCAAGATTGCGTTTCGCCCTGCGCGTGTCTGTGCTTCTGTGGGCAGGCGCGCTGGCCTCCTGGCTCACACACGCCGATACCGCGGTCTTCCAGAATGTCGAAACGAGCCGGGCGCTCCTGCTGTTGCGTCCATTCTGCGAAGGATATTCGGAATGGGGCCTGTTCATTTTCTACCTGCCGTTCATGGCATTGCTCGTGCTCGGAATGCTGGCCAAAAACGGGCCGTTCAGAATCCTCGGACTTGCCTATGTTTTTGCGCAGCTATTCGGAACGGTGCTGCTGGTGCATCTGATCAAGCTGGGTTCGGGCAGGCTCCGGCCGCAAGCGGATCATATGCAGGGCGCCTTCTTTCAGGTCAGCCATTTCGCACAGGCCATTCATTCTTCGTTTCCTTCCAGCCATGCCGTCGATACGGCGGTAGGCGCGCTTTTCTTGGCGGTTCTCCTGCGATCCCGAAGCGCTTCGACTCTGGCGCTGGCAGCCACATTGCTGATGGCCCTGTCCCGTATTGTCGTCGGCAAGCATTATATGTCCGACGTACTGGCCGGCCTGGCTTTGGGCGCGGCAATCGTGGGGATCGTCATGCACGTTTATCTGCTTCCCCGCTGGCGCAAAAGCGAAACCGCCCCGACGCATTAATCTGCCAGTCAGCGCTGTCCAGCGTTCTCGCCCAGGGACTGTTCGAGCGTTTCGTCCAGTGCCACCCCACCTCGGCGGCGACGGTACAAGTACAGACCCAGGGCCATGGACACCAGGAAAAGCGCGATTGCCAGCGTGAGTTTCAGCATGGGGGCGATATGCACGCCACTGCCGACCAGGGCAAATACCAGCGTTTGCGGCAGATAGCCCAGCAAGGTCCCGGCAATGAAATGCACGGGTCGAATGCTGGAAATGCCCGCTGCCAGATTGGTCAGCAGGTTGCTGCCCACCGGCAGCAGACGGATCAGCACCGTCATCGAAAACGGGTGATCGTGGATGAAGCGGTCGAAGCGTCTGGCACGCTCGCCCAGCCGTGCCCGCAACAGGTCCTGGCCGAAGAAACGCGCATAGAAAAAGCTCAGCATGCAGCCAAGCAGCGCCGCCAGCGCACCGAGCAACGTGCCCAGCCCCACACTGAAGGCATAACCGCCAAGAAACGCGATGATCTGGCGCGGCAGGCCGATGGCAGTGAACAGCCCGCCCATCAGCAGAAACAGCAAGGCGCCGTTGACCCCGTGGCCGCGCACCCGCGCATCGATCCAGGCTTCGTTGACGCTGCTGCCGAGATCGCTGGTCTTGAACAGATAGCCCAGCAGCGCCAGGCTCAGAATCAGCGCCAGGCCCTTGAGGATGACGCGCGCGTTCATTTACAGGTCGGAATCCGACTCGATCACCGGCAGGCGTACCCGCCGCTGCAGCCAGGCGACGCCGAACAGGTCGACGATGCCTACCCACAGGCGGTTGTGCACGCCGTATTTGGAGGTGCCGCGTTCGCGCGCACGGTGATGCACCGGCACTGACACCACCGCACCGCCGTTGCGCATCACCAGCGCCGGCAGGAAGCGGTGCATGTGATCGAAGTTGGGCAGTTGCAGGAAGGTCTCGCGGGCAAATACCTTGAGTCCGCAGCCGGTGTCCGGCGTGTTGTCCTTGAGCATGCGCGAGCGCACGCCGTTGGCGATTTTCGAGGAAATGCGGCGAATGAAGGTATCGTTGCGTTTGGAACGCCAGCCTGCCAGCAGTTCCAGATTCTCCGGCTGCGCCGGATTGACCAGTTCGGCCAGCAGTGCCGGGATGTCGGCCGGGTCGTTCTGCCCGTCGCCGTCGAGGGTGGCGATCCACTCGTAGCGCGCCGCGTTCACCCCGGTCGTCACCGCACGGCTCTGTCCGCACGAGGCCCGATGGCGGATCCCCCGCAGCATCGGAAATTCGCCTTTCAGCGCTTCGAGGCGCACCTGGGTGGTATCGGTGCTGCCGTCGTTGATGTAGATGATTTCGAACGTGGTGTTGCCGGACAGCGCAGCCGCGATTTCACGCACCAGCGGTTCGACGTTGTCCTGCTCGTTCTTGACGGGTACGACCACGGACAGCCTGCCGTGGTAGGCATGTTTCGGCATGAATATTAGCGTGGTCGAATTGTGTGTGGCGGAGAGGGGGGGATTCGAACCCCCGTCAGGATATTATCCTGAACACGCTTTCCAGGCGTGCGACTTAAACCACTCATCCACCTCTCCGAGAGCCGCGCATCATACCGGAAGCGCCTACGCGCGGCAAATTGAAGTTAACCCACGCCGCCGCCCGGCACGGTGCAGGAAAAATTGTCTTGCGCCCCTTGAATCCCTGCCAATCATCCCCAATTCCCGACGTGAACCAATTGGGAGCACACATGCAGGACGAACTCAAAAACAGCGTGAATACGCCCGAATCCGGGACCGAAAAGGAAATCATGCCCAGTCTGCAGGAACTGCTGAAAGCGGCAGAACTCCAGGCGGCCGAGCACCATGACGCCTGGCTGCGCGCCAAGGCGGAAACCGAGAATATGCGCCGCCGCGCAGCGGAAGACGTCGACAAGGCGCGCAAGTTTGCAGTGGAAAACTTCGCCAGCGAACTGCTGGCAGTGAAGGACAGCCTGGAAGCCGCGCTCGCGGTCGAATCGCCGAGCGTGGAAAACCTCAAGGACGGTGTCGAGCTGACCCTGAAGCAGTTGAGCGCTGCCTTCGGCAAGTTCAATCTGCACGACATCCACCCAATGGGCGAGAAATTCGACCCGCATCAGCATCAGGCGATCCAGATGATCGAGTCAGACCAGCCGGCCAACACGGTCGTGACGGTGCTGCAAAAGGGCTACCGCCTCAACGAGCGCACGCTACGGCCGGCGCTGGTGATGGTGGCCAAGGGCAAGAACGCTTGAGAGCGCCGCCTTGAATTAAGACCGACCTCCCCCATATTCGAATCAATTCAAACTTTTACAGAAGGAACGCACCATGGGACGCATTATTGGCATTGACCTGGGTACCACCAACTCCTGCGTGGCAGTGATGGAAAACGGCACGCCGAAGGTGATCGAGAACGCCGAGGGCGCGCGCACCACGCCGTCCATCGTGGCCTACACCGAAGACGGCGAGATCCTGGTCGGCGCGCCGGCCAAGCGCCAGGCGGTCACCAACCCGAAGAACACGCTGTATGCGGTGAAGCGCCTGATCGGCCGCCGCTTCGAAGAGAAGGAAGTGCAGAAGGACATCGGCCTGATGCCCTACAAGATCGTCAAGGCCGACAACGGCGACGCCTG
>JAIBFE010000180.1 GCA_019459705.1 Thiobacillus sp.
CGCGATCACCTGGACCAAGCCGTCAGCGGTCAGGATGGGCGCGCCATTGGCGTCGCGCAGCAGCACGACCATGTCACCGAACAGATCGCCCTTCTTGCTGCCGGCGCCCGCCGGCTTGCCGCCGCCGCCCGACTTGCGGCCCTTGACGCCCGCCCACACCGGACGGTCACTGTCTTCCGAGGGTTCGGCACGGAAAATCTTGTCAGCGCCTTTGCCCTGACCGCCCTTGTTGGCTGCACCCTTCTTGGCACCGCCCTTGTTGGCGCTGCCTTTTTTGGCGCCACCATCTTCTTCGGCTGCCTGAGCGGACGAAATCACGCCCAGATCCAGACCGGTCACGCTATTGACGACCATCGGAACAGCCAGCAGGGTGAATACGGCGCTGCCGGCGAGGATCAGTTTTTTGATATTGAATGCGGGATGTGTCATGTAGCTCTCCAGAATTTATTAATTGGACTTCCGACCTTTTGTTTCCGGCTTTGCAGCCAGTTCCAAAAACATTGTTACCACAATTTAAGACTAGCAACTCTTATTAAAAATTGCATTGATATTTCTCAATGCTAAACATTTAAATCATTAAATATTTCAGTTGGTTAGAAGCGGAAGCCGAGGCCCAGACGAACCAGGCTTTCACTGTTGTCGAAGCGCATCACGTCCGGGTCTCCCACCGGATTGGACGTGAGGTCGACGGTGTCGCTGTAGTGCGTGTAGCTGTAGTCCATGCGCACGAAGGCATTCTGCGAGGCCGGAATTTCGGCGCCGAGGCCGAAGCGGGTGCCATCGAGCGTGTTGCTGATGTTGGTCGCACCACTGGCACCGCGGTCGTAGAAGGTGTTGAAGCGGGTTTCCACCGCACCGACGCGGCCGTAAATCAGGCCGCCGTTGGGTAGCACGTAGCCGACGCGCAGGCTGGCGCCGTAGCCGCCGCGCTTGTCGACCGCAAAGTCGCGTCCGCCGCCGCCACCCCCCGCGACCCGCTCGTGCTCCCAGCCGAAGTTGGCTGCCTCGGCCTCCAGTTCCACGCCGACATAGAGCTGGTTGATGGTGTGGCCGTAGCCGGCGAAGAAGCCGCCGGTGAAGCCCGTGTTGGCGAAGTCGCCGGTAAATGCGGCGGGGGCGCTGACGGTGTTGTGCACCCCGGTCAGTTCGGTGCCCAGCGTGCCGTGGCCGAGCTGGGCGCCTGCGTACAGGCCGCGCAGTTCGGTGGCCGGGCGGGTGGCCACTTGCGGACGGGAATCGCCGAAGCGCCAGCCGAGGCCGAGGCTGAAGACGGCGTCGCTGGTTTCGAAGGACTCGGTGACCGGGCCGCCGAGCTGCGGCTGGTAGGTCACGTCGTAGTCGTCGTAGCGGGTGACGGTGTAATCGGTGCGCACGAACAGGTTGCGCGAGGCCGGGACTTCCAGGCCGATGCCGATGCGGGTGCCGGTTTCGTGGTGTTTCTGGTCGGATGCGCCAGCGACGTTGTTGTTGTCCGTGTCGTACGTGTGGAAGCGGGTCCGTACCGCGCCGAGCTTACCGTACAAATGGCCGCCGTCGAGCAGGTAGCCGACGCGGGCGCTCAGGCCCACGCTGTCGTCCTTGTCCACGAACACGGTGGGCGCGGTGGCCTTGTCCTTCTTGTGATACCAGCCGGCGTTGCTGTCGCCGGCGTCGACTTCGAGGCCGAGCGTCCAGTTGTTGATCTCGGTGCCCCAGCCGGCAAAGAGTCCGTAGCTGGCGCCGAAGCCGCCCATGTCGGCGTCATCGAAACCGCCGCCGTCGCGCGGTCCGTAGGTGGCGGTGGTAAGGCCGCCGTAACCCAGCTCGGCACCAGCATAGAAGCCGGAGAACGTGCCCTGTGCGCGCGGCGCGGCGGGCACGCCGGCCTCGCGTTCGGGAATGATCGAGTAATCGCGGTTGCGTGCCGGGGTGTAGCCGACGCTGACCATGACCTGGTTGCGGCTGTACTGAGCCCCCAGATCGTTGGAATCGCGATCGATGATGCGCAGGTCGGCACCGACGAACACGGTTGGCATCACGTAGTAGCGCAGGCCGGCGCCGGCATCGATGTTGCTGTCGCTGCGGTCGAAGCTCTGGAAATCGCTTTTCGTGTAGGCAGCGCGGCCGC
>JAIBFE010000166.1 GCA_019459705.1 Thiobacillus sp.
ATGAACATCGGCGCCAGCATCGAAGTGCCGTACAGTTCACGTGCGACCAGAAAGCCGAACAATGAACCGGTACCGGTGGTCAGCGTCAGCCGCCAGATGAATGCTGCCGTGCCTGCCGCCTTGGAATAAGCCTTGACGTTGCGGTCCAGCATGGTCCACAGATAGATGCCCACCAGTCCGAAGAAGCCGGAATACAGGAACACGATCCAGGAGAACATCGACTTGAAGTTGAAGTGCGTCATCGCCACGATCAGGCGGTCGGAGCGCCCGAGGTCGAGCACCAGCACCAAGAGGCCGCCCAGCATCAGTGCCAGCGACAGGATCGCCGACAGCGGCGCCAGCGGCTTGTACATCGGTTTGTTGAATACCGACGCAATCGACGCGACGTTCAGTGCACCCGAGGCAGCCACGATCAGAAACACCGCGAACACGTGCGGCAGGCCCCAGACGATCTGGTTGTCCATGCCGGTCACGACGTGGCCGTGGTGGTGCATGTAGTTCCAGGCCAGCGCGCCGAACAGCACGAACAGGCCAAGGAACCCGAACAGCAGCCAGTATTTCGGGCTGCTGCCCTCTACTTCGCGGAAGGTAATGCTTGCCATGTTGTTTTAGATTCCGTGATAGCGAACGCCAAGATTGAGATTCAGGTCGGCACGCACCTGCTTGGTCGGCAGTTCGCGCAGGCGCTTCGAAATCTCGCTTTCGGGGTCATTCATGTCGCCGAACAGCAAGGCATTGTGACCGGCAGCCGTACAGGCTTCTGCACACGCGGTATTGCCATCGCCACGATCCACCTTCTGCACGCACAGGGTGCAGGATTCGACGCAGCCGATGCCGCGCGGAACATCCGCCTTCTGGGTATCGTTCAGCGACTCGTGCACCAGCGAACGCGCCTTGTAGGGGCACGCCATCATGCAGTAGCGGCAGCCGATGCAGGTGTGGCGGTTGACCAGCACGATGCCGTCGGCGCGCTTGAACGAGGCGCCGGTCGGACACACGTCGACGCACGGCGGCTCGGCGCAGTGCTGGCACATCATCGGCAGATTGGTTTCCATCTGCGTCAGCGGGTCCTGCAGTTCGAGCTTGCGGATCCACTGCGGCGCCTGCTTGGCGTGCTTGCTTTCCGCCACCGGCGTCCAGCCGTTTTCGGTGCTGCATGCCGTGACACAATCGGTGCAGCCGGTGGCGCACTTGGTCGCATCGACCAACATGCCCCAGCGCACGGCGCTGCTGGCCGCCTGATCTTCAGGACGGCCATGCGCCACTTCGACCAGCATCACGCCGGGCGCGACGACCAGGCCCGCAGCTGCGGCCGAGGCAGTACCGATAAAACGGCGGCGCTCGGGCGAGTTCGGCGTGTTGTCAGACATCGGTTTCAGTTCGCTCATTGGGCAACCCTTGCCATCTCTTCTGCGCTGACCTTGCTTGTCGCCTGGGCAGCGAGCTTGTGCTTGTAGTGCGCGGTTTCCGCATTCAGCGGGTGCATCGCCGCCGAGCCTTGCGGCTTGGTCGAGTGGCAATCGAAGCAGTCGATTTTCACTGCGGCATAGCTGTGGCAGCTCACGCAGAAGTCATCCTTGGAAGCCGCAACGCTGCCCGTCGTTTCGCTGGCGTGGCAGTTGATGCATTCCTTGAGGCTGTACTTCTTGCTGCGCACGCCCTCGATCACGGCCTTGTCACGGTGGTGATCCAGGAATTTCATGTGGTCGCGACGCATGGTGTCGGTCGGCTCCACGCATTGCTCGCCCTTGACGGCCTTGGTGATGACCGGCTTGGGCGCGCCGCCGGCCTTGGGCTGGTCGTCGGACCCGGCCCAGGCCAGGGCGGCCGTCGTCAGAACGACCGCACCCAGAGCCAGGAGGCGTTTCATTTTGCCTGCCACGCTTAGTCACCCATACCCATGACGATGTAGC
Source organism: Thiobacillus sp. (assembly GCA_019459705.1). Lineage (GTDB taxonomy): Bacteria > Pseudomonadota > Gammaproteobacteria > Burkholderiales > Thiobacillaceae > Thiobacillus. The sequence continues at coordinate 1,914 of JAIBFE010000166.1, forward strand.
CGGTCGGGCAGACGTCGGCACAGATGTGGCAGCCGATGCACTTGCCGTAGTCGGTGTCGACGTAACGACCCACGGTGGGGTTGTCCTTCTTCTTCACCTTGAACACGGCGGTCTGCGGGCAGTAGACCACGCAGTTGTCGCATTCGAAGCACTGGCCGCAGGACATGCAGCGCTTGGCTTCGTCGACGACAGCCTTGTCGGACAGGGCATGCAGACGCTCTTCGAAGTTGCCCAGCGCGCCTTCCTTGTCGAGCACGGTCACGTCACGGATGTGGCGCGGCACGTTGGGGAAATGGCCAAGGAACAGTTCGTTGTGCGGGATGATGTGGCGCTGCGAACGGTCTTCGAAGTTGTGCAGGATGTCCTTGCGTTCCGAGGTTCCCAGAACCGCGCCATGGACTTCGTTGTACTCGTGGCCGGTTTCGAGCCACTTGCGGATTTCGTCGAAGTGATGGACGTCAACCTTCGGACGCTTGTCGAGTTCCTTGCCCTTGAGGAAGGCATCGATGCCGTCGACGGCGATGGAAGCGTGACCAATCGCGGTGGTCAGCAGATGCGGACGCAGCACGTCGCCGCCGACGAAGATGTGCTCTTTGCCGGGGAAACGGTAGTTCTTGTCGGCTTTCATCAGGCCGTTGTTGTTGTTGAACTGCTCGAGACCGGTGAAGTCCACGCCCTGGCCGATCGCGGACACGATCAGGTCGGCCGGCAGATCACGCTCGGTGCCTTCGACAATCTTGGTTTCCTTGCCTTCCATCACGAAGTCGGCCACGCGCAGGGCGGTGGCACGGCCATTCGCGTCAACCACAACACCCACCGGGGTCACGCCGCCGATGATCTCGATGCCTTCCTGCTGGGCATGCTCGACTTCGTGCTTGTTGGCAGCCATCTTGTCGATGGTGGCACGCGACACCAGCACCACCTCGGCGCCTTCACGGGCAGAGATCGAGGCAACGTCGGACGCCATGTGGCCGGCGATGACGTTCTCCGGACGGTCGTCGTGGGAGCCGGACTTGGTGACATTGCCGAGACGGCGGGCAACGGTCGCGACGTCGATCGAGGTGTCGCCACCGCCGATGACCACCACGCGGTTGCCAACGTGCTGCAGACGGCCTTCGTTGAAGGCGCGCAGGAAGGCCACGGCAGTCACGCAGTTGGGGGCTTCAGCGCCGGGAACCGGCAACGGACGGCCAGCCTGGGCACCCATGGCCATGAAGATAGCGTCGTAATCCTTTTCGATCTGCTCGAAGCTGACATCGGAGCCGATACGGGTCTTCAGGCGGGTTTCAACGCCGAGGTCGATGATGCGCTTGATTTCGGCATCGAGCATCTCGCGCGGGGTCCGGAAGCCCGGAATGCCGTAGCGCATCATGCCGCCGAGCTCTTCATGCTCGTCGAAAATGGTCACGCCGTGGCCGCGCAGGCGCAACTGGTAGGCGGCGGCCAGGCCGGCAGGGCCGGCGCCGATCACGGCGACTTTCTTGGCGGGTTCAGCAGCAGTCGACGTGTAGGCCATGTTGTTTTCGATACCCCAGTCGCCCACGAAGTGCTCGACCGAGTTGATGCCGACATGGTCCTCGACCATGTTGCGGTTACAGCCGGATTCGCACGGCGCCGGGCAGACACGGCCCATCACGCCGGGGAAGGGATTGGCTTCGGTGATGCGGCGGAAAGCATATTCCTGCCAGGTCACGCCTGCAGGCGGCTTCTCGATGCCACGCACGATGTTCAGATAACCGCGGATGTCTTCGCCGGCCGGACAGGAACCCTGGCAGGGTGGCGTGGAAAGCACGTACTCCGGGCACTTGTGCGTCCAGCTCGACTGGAAAATCCGGTCCTGGTTGGAGCGGAAGTCAGCATCTGACTCGCCGTCCTTATAACGACGCCATGTAACGCCTTCGGTTTTTGCTTTGTTCGTCGTGACAGCCATGTTGGTTCTCCTAACGCCTACGTAACTAAAGATAGATAAATCGCAATCTTCCGGACCGTGCTCAGTCCAGCTTGATCGCCTTGCTAACCAATTGATGCACACCGCCCACCATGCTCATGTCGAAGCCATACTTGGGCAAAACCTTGGTGAACTGCGCCTTGCAGATGGCGCAGATCGTGGCCATGAAATTGACCTGGTGTTCCTTGACTACATTGTTCAGCGCGGTGGCGCGCGGCAGCGCGCCCTTGACGCGGACTTCCATCAGGTCGTCGGTCAGCGCATCCTCGCCAGCCGCCGCTTCGAGG
>JAIBFE010000172.1 GCA_019459705.1 Thiobacillus sp.
CCTCGAACAGGCGATCGACGATGCTGCGTCCCAGCGCCGCGCGCACGGTTTCCACCAGTTCGTCGATCGCCTGGCTTTTCGGCGCGCGCGCCGCCAGGGTTTCGAACAGGGTGCGGGTATCGCGGATCGAGACGTTTTCCGCAATCAACTGCTGTAGCACGGCCTGCACGCTGGTCAGCGGCAGATGACGCGGCGTCACGTCCTCGACGAGGCCCGGATGGCTGCGCCCCAGCGTGTCGAGCAGTTGCTGTACCTCGGTGCGCCCCAGCAGCTCCGGTGCATGCTGGCGGAACACCGCTTCGACCTGGCGCGCGATCAATTCGGCCGCGGTCATCACCACAAACCCGCGCAGTTCGGCTTCCTCTTCGCGCCCCGCCTCGATCCACACCCCGGCCAACCCGGTCAGCGGGTCCGCCCCGGGCATCCCGTCGAGCCGCCCCAGCACGTCGCCCATGTCGACCGCCAGCACCTGACCGGTCGGCAGTTCGCCGTGAGCCACGTCGACGCCCTTGAGCGTGATGCGATAGCTGTTGGGCTTGAGGTCGAGGTTGTCGCGCACGCGGATCAGCGGCACCACCAGTCCCATGTCGGTGGCGAAGCGGCGGCGCGCCTCGGTAATACTGGCCAGGGCCGCCCCGCCCTGGTTGCGATCGACCAGCGGGATCAGCCGGTAGCCGACCTCAAGCGCCAGCACGTCGACCGGCGGAATGTCATCCCAAGTGACATCGAGCGGTGCAGCGTCCGCTTCGATCAGTTCCAGCGGCTCGACGTCATATACCGCCGTTTGCTGGCGCCGCATCAGCCAGAACCCCAGCCCGCCCAGTACCGCGGCAATCGTCAGGAAGGCCAGATGCGGCGTGCCCGGAATCAGTCCCAGCACGCCCAGCACGGCAGCGGCGATGTACAGCGTCTGCGGGCGGCCGAAAATCTGGGTGGAAAACTCGCGCGACAGGTCCTGCTCGCTCGACGCGCGGCTGACCACGATGCCCGCTGCCGTCGAGATGATCAGCGCCGGAATCTGCGTCACCAACCCGTCGCCCACCGTCAGCAGCGCATAGCGCCCGAGCGCCTCGGTCAGTCCCAGGTTGTGCTGGAACAGCCCGACCAGCACGCCACCGATCAGGTTCACCAGCAGGATGATGATGCCGGCGATGGCGTCGCCGCGCACGAATTTGGAGGCACCGTCCATTGCGCCGTAAAAGTCCGCCTCGCGGCCGATTTCGTGGCGGCGCGCGCGCGCTTCGCTTTCGTTGATGAAGCCGGCGTTGAGATCGGCATCCACCGCCTGCTATTTGCCGGGCTTCGTGTCCTGGTTGACGCGCGCCGCCACCTCGGCGATGCGCCCGGCGCCCTTGGTGATGACTACTAAATTGATTATGACCAGGATCAGTAACACCACGAAGCCGACGGTGTAGT
>JAIBFE010000174.1 GCA_019459705.1 Thiobacillus sp.
TTGATTATATTACACTTATCGGTCGATAGTTTTGCGGCCACGCCGCGAGAGTGGCGGAATTGGTAGACGCACTGGATTTAGGTTCCAGCGCCGCAAGGCGTGGGGGTTCGAGTCCCCCCTTTCGCACCATCGGTTTTTTGCCCTACACCCCTCCTCAATTCAGTCAGGAAGTATTTTGATGCAAGCAAATCTTGAAGTTCTCGAAGGACTGGTCCGCCGCCTGGACATCAGCGTGCCCATGGATCAACTGGAATCCGAAGTGCAAAGCCGTCTCAAGCGGCTGGCACGCAACGTCAAGATGTCGGGGTTCCGTCCTGGCAAGGCGCCGTTGAGCGCGGTTGCGCGTCAGCATGGACCTGGCGTGCGCCAGGAGGTGCTGGGTGAAACCCTGCAAAGCCGCTTCGGCGAGGCTGTGCAGGCGCACCAGCTGAAGATTGCAGGCTATCCGCGCTTCGAGCCGAAAGCAGGGCAGGGGGGCACAACGGAAATGACTTTCAGTGCCAGTTTCGAGGTCTATCCTGAAGTGACGATCAAGGCGCTGGATACGGGCAAGATCAGCCGTCCCGTCGTGAACCTGGGCGATGCCGATGTGATGAAAACACTGGAAGTGCTGCAGAAGCAGCGTCGCACCTTCGAATCGACTGATCGGGCCGCAGCGGAAGGCGATCTGGTCAAGTTCGATTACCAGGGCACGGTGGATGGTGCGGCATTCGAAGGCGGCAAGGGTGAAGATTTCGCCGCGGTGCTCGGCGAAGGCCGTTTGCTAAAGGACTTCGAACAGAGTCTGGGTGGTCTCAAAGCGGGCGACAGCAAGGGGTTTGATCTGACCTTCCCGGCTGAGTATGCCGCCAAGGAACTTGCCGGCAAGGCTGCGCACTTCGAAGTGCAGGTCAAGGATGTGCAGGCGCCGGTGCTGCCGGCGGTCGATGCGGAATTTGCCAAGGCGCTGGGAGTCGAAGACGGCGATGTGGAGAAGCTCAAGACCGAAGTGAAATCCAATCTGGAACGCGAAGTGAAACGTCGCGTGCAGACGAAACTGAAAGAGCAGGCGATGGACCTGCTGTTGCAGAACAGCTCGCTGGATCTGCCGCAGAGTCTGGTGGCGATGGAAACCGAGCGTCTGATGAAAATGACCGAATCCGATATGCAGTCGCGTGGGGTTCAGACCATGAAGCTTTCGGCCGATATGTTTACTGGGCAGGCCGAGCGCCGCGTGCGCCTTGGGTTGATCCTGGCCGAGATTGTGCAGGCGCACAAGCTGGTGGCCCAGCCCGAGCAGATTCGCAGCCTGATCCAGGAACAGGCGCAGAGCTACGAGGAGCCGGAACAGGTGGTGCAGTGGTACT
>JAIBFE010000190.1 GCA_019459705.1 Thiobacillus sp.
AACGCAAGGGGAATTACCATGGCGTTTATGAAAATGGGCACGCAGCCTGGGGCGCGTGCGGCAATAATTGGGGGCACGATTCTGTCCAGTGTGCGCTATGGCAACGTGATGGCTTCACGCGGGTCGGTCATTCCGCTGTTCATCAAGCAGATGCGCGAGGGCAAGCCGCTGACCTTGACCGTTCCGGAGATGACGCGATTCCTGCTGCCCTTGCCGCTGGCGATCGAGCTGGTGGCCTTTGCCTTCAACCATGGCCAGCAGGGTGATCTGTTTGTGCGCAAGGCGCCGGCCTGTACGGTGGCGAATCTGGCACAGGCCTTGAAGAATCTGTTCCATTCCGATGTGCCGATTCAGGTGATCGGCATGCGCCACGGCGAGAAAATATACGAGACCCTGGCAACCCGTGAGGAACTCGCCAAGGCGGAAGACATGGGGGACTATTACCGGGTGCCGATGGATGATCGGGATTTGAATTACAGCAAGTATTTCACCGAGGGCGACACGACCGAGTCCACGCTCGACGATTACACGTCGCACAATACCGAGCAGCTCGATGTGGCGGCGGTGGAAGCATTGATGCTGACTTTGCCCGAAGTGCGGGAAGCGCTTCAGGCAGCGGGGCATGCATGAAAATTGGCATTACCGGCGCTGATGGCCTGATCGGCTGGCACCAGCGGGCCTATCTCAAGGCGATCGGTGGTGGCCACGAGGTTCGCCTAGCCGGCCGCGCAACGTTCGCGCAGCCTGAGCCTCTGGCTGGATTCGTCGATGGTCTCGACGCGATCATCCATCTTGCCGGAATGAATCGAGGCGAGGATGCGGAGATCGAGACGACCAATGCGCGCCTGGCGCGCGATCTGGTCGCTGCCTGTGAGCAGACGGGAACCCGTCCTTTCATGGTGTATGCCAATTCCACGCACCAGGATCGGGAAACTGCCTATGGCCGTGGCAAGCGGGCCGCCGCCGATACGTTTCGCGCGTGGGCGGAACAGTGCGGCGCGGGCTTTGCCAATCTGATCCTGCCGCATGTTTTCGGGGAATTCGGCAAGCCTTTCTACAATTCCGTTGTTTCAACGTTCTGCCATCAACTGGCTCGCAATGAAACGCCGCAGATCATTACGGACGGTGATCTGGAGTTGCTGCATGTGCAGGATGTGGCGGCGCAGTGCCTGAAAGCCATCCAGGAAAACAGGTGCGGCGATATCCGCATGACGGGCATCGGCATGAAAGTCAGCGAACTGTTGCAGCGCCTGACCGATATGCGCGACCGTTATCAATCGATGGTGATGCCCCAGCTCGAGTCCGCGCTGGATGTGCGTTTGTTCAACACGCTGCGTTCCTATCTGTTTCCCGGGCATTATCCGGTCGCACTCACGTTGCACAGCGATGCGCGCGGCAGCCTGTTTGAAGTGGTGAAAAGCCGCAGTGGCGGCCAGGTGTTCATGTCCACAACCCATCCCGGCATTACCCGCGGCAACCATTTTCACACGCGGAAAATCGAGCGCTTCCTGGTTGCGAGTGGCGAAGCGGAAATCCGCCTGCGCAAGCTGTTCAGCGACGAGGTGACCTGTTTCAAGGTGCGTGGCGACATCCCCTGTTATGTGGATATCCCGACCTTCCACACCCATCACATCACCAATACCGGACACTCCGAACTGGTGACGCTGTTTTGGGCGAACGAGATTTTCGATCCGGCAGACCCGGACACCTTTCCAGAGCAGGTAGACGCGGCATGAAGCAAAAACTGAAAGTCATGACGGTGGTCGGTACGCGGCCGGAAATCATTCGCCTGTCGCGCGTGTTGGCGAAACTCGACCAATACACCGACCATGTTCTGGTGCATACCGGGCAGAACTACGATTACGAGTTGAACGAGATTTTCTTCGACGAGTTGAAGCTGCGCCGCCCGGATCATTTTCTCGAGGCGGTGGGCGGCAGTGTGGCCGAAACGATCGGCAACATTCTGGCGCGTGTCGACCCGCTGCTCGAAAGCGAAAAGCCGGATGCCCTGCTGGTGCTGGGCGACACCAATTCATGTCTCGCCGTGATCGCGGCCAAGCGCCGCAAGATTCCGATTTTCCACATGGAAGCGGGAAACCGCTGCTTTGATCAGCGTGTGCCGGAAGAAAGCAATCGCAAGGTGGTCGATCATCTGGCCGACATCAATCTGCCCTACAGCGATATCGCGCGCGAATATCTGCTGCGCGAAGGCTTGCTGCCTGACCGCATCATCAAAACCGGCAGCCCGATGCATGAGGTGATTCATCACTATCTGCCACTGATTGAGGCGTCTGAGGTGCTGGCTCGCCTGGGGGTGGGGCCCGAGCAGTATTTTGTAGTGAGCTGCCACCGCGAAGAGAACGTGGACTCGGACCGGCATCTGGGGCAATTGGTAGAAGTCCTGAATGGCCTGGCCGAGCAGTATGGGTTACGCATCATCATGTCTACCCATCCGCGCACCCGTAACCGGCTGACCGCGAGTGGGGCGCAACTCAGCCCCTTGGTCGAACTCATGAAGCCCCTGGGATTGCCGGACTACATTCAGCTGCAGCGCCATGCGCGCGCGGTGCTGTCCGACAGCGGGACGATCACCGAAGAGTCCAATATCCTGAATTTCCCAGCCATCAACATTCGCGAGGCGCACGAACGCCCGGAAGGCATGGAGGAAGGCGCCGTCATGATGACTGGCCTGTCGCTCACGCGAATTTCACAGGCGCTGGACATTCTGGCTGACCAGCCGCGCAGCCGTCGCCTGATTCAGCCGGTACAGGACTACGCAATCGAGAATGTTTCAGACAAGGTGCTTCGTATCATCCTGAGCTATACGGATTATGTGAAGCGCGTTGTGTGGCGGCAATGAAAATTGCAGTAACCGGTGCCGCCGGGTTTGTCGGACGGGCATTGTGCAGCGATCTGCAAGCCAAAGATCATGTTGTCGTTCCCATCGTTCGGCGCGCGTGCGGACTGAGCCATGAAGTCGTTGTCGGCGACATCGGTGCGGCAACGGATTGGCATGCCGTGCTGGCCGGCTGCGACGCCCTTGTACATCTGGCCGCACGGGTCCATGTGATGGACGATACGGCGCAGGATCAACTGTCGCTGTATCGGTCAACCAACACCGAGGCCACGCTTAACCTTGCCCGCCAGGCGGCCGAGGCCGGCGTGAAACGCTTCGCCTTCATCAGCACCATCAAGGTCAACGGCGAAGGGCGCGATGCGCCTTATCGTGAATCCGATGCGGCGGCGCCGGAGGATGCCTATGCGATTTCCAAATGGGAAGCGGAACAGGGCCTGTTACGGATTGCGCAGGAAACAGGGATGGAAGCCGTCATCCTGCGTCCGCCGCTGGTGTATGGGCCGGGGGTGAAAGCGAATTTCCTGCGGTTGATGCGAACTGTCGAACGCGGCTGGCCGTTGCCGCTGGGGGCGATTCGCAACCGCCGCAGCCTGCTGTATCTGGGAAATTTTGTCGATGCGATCCGGGTATGCGTCGAGCACCCGGATGCAGCGGGGCAGACCTTCCTCGTGGACGATGGCCAGCCGGTTTCCACGCCGGAGCTGATCCGGGGGGTGGCCCGGGCCATGGGGCGGCCGGCGCGTCTGTTGGCAGTGCCGGTGACGGGGCTGGAGCTTGCAGGAATGCTGCTTGGGAAACGCGCGGCGGTGGCTCGACTTACGGGCTCGCTGTTCGTGGACAGCACGCTCATCCGGACACGCCTGGGGTGGACGCCGCCATACTCAATGGAAGCAGGTCTGGCGGCAACCGTGGCGTCTGCAAAATGATCGTGCCCGCCGTGCTCTCCGCTTTCGCTGTCTGCTGGCTGACGCTGGCCTGGCTGCTGCGGCGCGACCGCCTGCCGATGGATCATCCCAACGAACGTTCGCTGCATGCGACGCCGACGCCGCGCATAGGCGGGCTGGGAATCATGGTCGGGGTCGGTGTGGCCGCTCTGTGGCTGGCCGACGGCTCCTTGCTGCCGGTCGTGCTGGCAGCCGCCGTACTGACGGCCGTATCGCTGCTGGATGATATGCGCGGCTTGCCGGTGGCGCTGCGCTTTTTGGCGCATTTCGTTGCCGCCGTGGCGTGCCTTCAGGTGCTGGGGCTCAGCGGCTGGGCCTTGTTGCTTGCCATACTGGCTGTGGTGTGGATGACCAATCTGTATAACTTCATGGACGGCTCGGATGGGCTGGCGGGGGGCATGGCCGTGCTGGGCTTTGGCGCGCTGGCATTGGCGGCGTGGCTCGGCGACGCGCCGGTACTGGCTGCGTTTTGCGCATCCATTGCCGCAGCGGCGCTGGCGTTCCTGCGCTTCAACTTTCCGCCCGCGCGGGTGTTCATGGGCGATGCCGGATCGATTCCGCTGGGATTCCTGGCGGCTGCGCTCGGCATCGTGGGAGTGCGACACAATGTGTGGCCGTGGCTGTTTCCGCTGCTGGTGTTCTCGCCTTTCATCCTCGATGCCAGCGTGACGCTGGCGCGGCGCGGTTTGCGCGGCGAGAAAATCTGGAAGGCGCATCGCTCGCATTATTATCAGCGTATGGTGCTGCTGGGCGTGTCGCATCGCCAGCTCGCGTCGGCGGCCTATGCGCTGATGCTGGCTTGTGCCGCACTGGCATTCACACTGCGGGCCCTGCCGCAGTACACTGCATGGCTGCTTGCCCTGTGGGCTGCCGTTTATCTGCTGATTTTTCTGGCCATCGACCGACGCTGGCGTCTCGCTCGCAATGAATATTAACCCCCGCACCGTCACCATTGTTCTGCACGACATTCTGGCAGCAGCTTTCGCGTGGCTGTGTGCGTACTGGCTGCGTTTCAATCTGGCGGTCCCGCCCGAGTATCAGGCGGCGGCACTGTCCACGCTGGCCTGGGTATTGCCGCTGCAGGCGCTGGTTTTCTGGCGCTTTGGCCTCTATCGCGGGATATGGCGTTTTGCCAGCCTGCCCGATCTCAAGCGCATCGTGCTGGCCGTCGGGCTGGCGGCGCTGTTGATCCCGCTGGTGTTGATCCTGTTCCGCGTCAGCGCGGTGGTGCCGCGCTCGGTGCTGATTCTTGACCCGCTGCTGCTGATCATTCTGATGGGTGGAAGCCGTCTGGCCTACCGTGCCTGGAAGGAGCATCGGCTGGCAAGCGTGCTGCATCCGGACAGCAAGCCGGTGCTGGTGGCCGGAGCCGGCTCGGCGGCTGACTTTCTGCTGCGCGAACTGGCACGCAATCCGGCCGGTTTCCACGTGGTGGGCCTGCTCGACGACAGCCGCGACAAGCAAGGGCGGCTGGTGCAGGGTATCCCTGTTCTGGGTGCGCTGGACGATGTCGCCGCCTGCGCAAAAAAAATGGAGGTGGACGACATCGTGCTGGCGCTGCCGTCGGCCGCACATGCGGTGCGCAAGCGTATCACCCAGGCCTGTGCCGATGCTGGCCTGAATGTGCTGACGATCCCCTCGCTCGAAGACCTGGTGGCGGGACGGGTATCGGTGGCGAGCCTGCGCCGGATCGAACTTGACGACCTGCTGGGGCGCGATCCGGTGCAGCTCGACGACAGTGGCCTGCATCAGTTGCTGACCGGCCGGGTGGTGATGGTGACGGGGGCAGGCGGCTCGATCGGCTCGGAGCTGTGCCGCCAGATTGCGCGTTTTTCGCCGGCCAAGCTGGTGCTGTTCGAACAGTCCGAACTGGCGCTGTATGCAATGGAGCAGGAATTGCCGCAGCATTTCCCCGGCGTACCCATCGTGCCGGTGATCGGCGATGTGAAGAATGCAGTCTGGGTGAACCAGGTGATGGCCGGACATCGCCCTGACGTGGTGTTCCATGCGGCGGCCTACAAGCACGTACCGCTGATGGAGAATGCCAACGCGTGGGAGGCCGTGCGCAACAACGTGCTGGGAACCCAGGTGGTCGCCGCGGCTGCGCAGGCGCAGGGTGTCGGCAAGTTCGTGATGATCTCCACCGACAAGGCGGTCAACCCGACCAACGTGATGGGCGCGACCAAGCGGCTGGCCGAGATGGCGTGCCAGGCCATGCAGCAACCGGAGGGCACGCGCTTCGTGTCGGTGCGCTTCGGCAATGTGCTCGGCTCGTCCGGCAGCGTGATTCCCAAGTTCCAGAAGCAGATCGAGGCGGGCGGGCCGGTGACGGTGACGCATCCCGAGATCACACGCTATTTCATGTCGATCCCCGAGGCTGCGCAACTGGTGCTGCAGGCGGGCCTGATGGGTGAAGGCGGAGAGATTTTCGTGCTCGACATGGGCGAGCCGGTGAAAATAGCCGAGCTGGCCAGGTTGATGATCCGCCTGTCGGGCGCGGACGAAGACCGCATCCGCATCGAATACTCCGGCCTGCGTCCCGGCGAAAAACTCTACGAGGAGCTGCTTGCCGATGACGAGTCCACGCTGCCCACTCCGCATCCCAAGCTGCGGGTGGCGAAAGCGCGTGCGGCTGACGCCGGCTGGTACGCCGAGTGCCTGGCCTGGCTGGCGCACCCGGATACCTACGACGAGGCGACGGTCAAACACCAGTTGAAAACCTGGGTGCCGGAATACCAGCCGGAGTCGGTTTGAACGCCAGCCTGGGCAGGCAGCCCCCATGAGCCCCCCCCGTCTGCGCATCAAGTTCATCAGCAATTTGCCGGATGCCATTTTGTTGCACCAGCTTCCGCATGGCGAGCCGGTGTGGGGCGAGTGCGAGTTCGTGTTCGATCGCGCCGCTACCGACTATGACTGGCTTGTGGTTTACGACGATTTGCCCGCACGCACGGGTGAACCAAAAAAAACCAGCCGTGAAGTTCTGGCCTGCCCGCAGGCGCACACTTTGCTGGTCACCACCGAGCCGTCGTCGGTAAAAATTTACGGCAACGATTACACGTGCCAGTTCGGCGCAGTGCTCACCAGCCAGCCGGAATGGGCGCTGCCTCATCCTCAGCGGATCTTCTCGCAACCCGCGCTGCACTGGTTTTATGGCGTGGGCAGTCGCGAGATCGAACCTTTCGACAGCATGCTCGCGCAGCCTCCCGCAAACAAAAGCCACGACGCGTCGATGGTGTATTCGCCCAAGGCGATGCGCCATACCCTGCATTTCCACCGTGCCCGCTTCATGCACTGGCTAGTCGAGCACATGCCCGAGCTCGATACCTTTGGACGGGAAACCGCCCGCAAGCTGGACGACAAAGCGGACTGCCTGCGCGATTACCGCTATCACATCGCGATCGAAAACTTCATCGGCGAACACCACTGGACCGAGAAGCTGGCCGACCCGTTTCTGGGGCTGACACTGCCTTTTTATTGCGGCTGCCCCAACGCGGCGGATTATTTCCCGGCCGACAGCTTCATCCGCATCGACATTCGCGATCCTGCCGGCGCGCTCGATATCATTCGCACGGCGATTGCCAACAACGAATACGAGAAGCGCCTGCCTGCGCTGGTCGAAGCCAGGCGGCGGGTGATGTTCGAGTACAACCTGTTTGCGGTGGCGGCGCGTGAAATTGCGCGCTTGCACCGTGCCGATGCGCAAGTCGAGGCGGGGGCCGTGATTCTCTCGCGCCGCGCCATGCGCTTGTCCAGCCCGGCGGTGGCGCTGCGCGATGTCTACGGCAAGCTGCGCGGGCGGCTCCTGCATTTGCCCGGCGCGCTCAGCGGCAGGGCGTAGACTGTGGCTTAACGGCGCGGGGTGCGGGCGAGCTGCTCGTATAGCGCCAGCGTCTGATCCAGCATGGCCTGCAGGGGAAAGAAGTCGCCAGCTGGAACCGGTTCCGGCTGTTGCAGCAGGTGCACGATGCGCTGGCAGGCTTCGTCGATGCGGTCGAACGGCAGCAGTCCGCAAGGATAGACGGTACGTAGAATCTCGCCGACGCCGCCGTGATCGTAGCCTGCGGTGGGGATGCCCAGCCGCAGCGATTCCAGCGTGGTGCGACCGAATGATTCAGGCTGGCTGGAAAGGGACAGCACCAGATTCGACACTGCCAGAATGTTTTTCATGTCGTCGCGCTGGCCGGTCAGGCTGAGGTCGCCTTCCAGACCCATGCTGCGCACGCGGTAACGCAGCTTGTGCAGATAACGCTGCTTGGACGACGACGCGCCGCCAACGATCAGACCATGCACGGGCAGGCCGCGCCGCTTCAGCCGCGCAATCAATTCGATGAAATCTTCGTGTCCCTTGAGCCGGGTAATGCGGCCGGGCAGGGTAAGCAGCAGCTTGCCCGCAGCGTGCGGAAACTGCGAAAAGAATGCCTGCTGCCACGCCGGGTCTGGCTTCCAGCCATGGGGATACGCTTCGCCGTCGACGCCGCGATGGATGACCTGGATGCGCCACGGCACGGTATCCGGGTATTCGTGCAGGATGTAATCGCGCACGGTGTTGGACACCGCAATGACCCGCTCGCCCTGCGTCATGATGTGGCTGTAGCGATTGACGCCATACAGGCCGTGTACCGTGGTGACAAAGTGTGGCCGCGTGGAGGGATTCATGCCGCGCCAGGCCAGCCAGGCGATCCATGCGGGGATGCGTGAGCGCGCATGGATGATGTCGACATGTTGTTCCAGCAGGAACTTCCGCAGCTTGCCGACGAGCAGCAGCGTCTTGAACTTTTTTTCACCGATCGGCCAGGTGAAGTGTTCGGCGCCGATTTTTGTCAGCGGCGCAACCAGCCGTCCGCCTGCCGAGATCACCAGTGCACGGTGGCCGTGCTCGATCAGCGCCTGGGCGACCTCGAGCGTGCCGCGCTCCACGCCACCCGATTCGAGTGCGGGCAATAATTGCAAAACGGTCAGTTTGTTTTTTTCTCGTTCTTCAGCCATTCAAGTATCCAGATTGCACAACGATCCGCCTCGGCCAGCGGATGCAGATTGGGGTGGAGTGTGCCGTGCGCGCACCAGTTTACAAAGCGGGTGATGTGCTGCGCGTCGGCGAGATGGGCGATTGCCTGGCCAACCCGGCTCCGGGGATTGACCGGCAGGTCGAATACGCCGACATCGGCGCCTGCCGTCAGCGCTTCGAATACCATTGAGGCGCTGTCGGGCGTGACCCACACCGTGCCGCTTTGTGCGAGCCGTTCGGGCAGCCAGTCGGGCGACGTGGCGGTATGGGGCACGACGTGCAGATTGGGACATGGCGGCAGCTGCGCCAGAAACTCCGCCGGCGTGCGGCGCGAGGTGGTGAGCGTCCAGTGCGTGTCCGGCGTGCGCGCGAGGACGCTTTTGATCTGTACCTGAATCGCGTCGCTGTCCCACTCGAAATGCGACGAGGTGCCGCCGATCAACAGCAGGCCGTGGCGTGCATCGCGGGCCGTCGCCGGGCGGATGCGGTTCAGCGCACCTTCGCTCACCAGCGTGTGTGCATCTGCCGCGATGCCGTCGTGTCGGGGAAGAATGCACAGATCGAACCAGCGGCGCGGCAGGCTCGGCTTCATCAGCACCACGGTGCGTCCGCCGCGTGCACGCTTCATGGCCAGCAGGGTTGGATGCGTGGCATGCCCCGCGCCTATGATCAAGTCCGGTTTGGCGAGCGTGTTGTCCGGTGCGTGTTTCAGCAACAGGGCCAGCCAGGCGCGCCAGGCGGGCAGGGCAGGGAGGCGGTGAATCGCGGTTGGAGTCGCACGCGCCAATGCCTCGGCCAGCCCAAGTGACTGGTTCACATGTCCCGGTTTGCCGTCGCTGACGACTGCAACAACCAGCGGCGGGTGCGTTGCGGCGACCGATTCAGGCAATGCGCAGCTCCGTATCCTGGCGCTGATCGGGCCCTGCCGGAGCCAGCCATCCTTTGGGCAGGCCTGTCTGCCCGAACCAGGCGTCGTTTTCACCGAGTGACAGATGGAGAGCGAAAGGCATGACAGATGTTGCGTGGCTTGGGTGGCGCAAAGTGTAAACCATCTTGTAACGGCGCGATGGCCGCCGGCTATGCCCGTGCTGCGTTACAGCGTTTCGCTCCACCTGCGTTCGAGCGCAGCCTGCCAGCGATATGGCGCAGGGTCGAGCGCAGGCGTGTTGCCCTCCATCACATCGACCAGCAGTTCCGCCGAGGCGGGTGCCATCGTCACCCCATAGCGGTAATGCCCGATGTTGACGTACACGTTGTCGAAATCGGGATGCCGGTCGATGATCGGGATGTTGTCCGGCGAGCCGGGGCGCAGGCCGGCCCAGTGCTGCACCGGTTGTGCCGAAGCCAGCGCAGGCAGCAATTCGGCGGCATCGGCATGCAGGCGCTGGCGGGTGGCAGCGTCGGTCGACTTGTCGAAGCCGGCATCCTCCAGGGTGCTGCCCACCAGCACATGACCGTCGCGGCGCGGAATCAGATACAGTCCGTTGCGATACAGGATTGTGTCCAGCGTACCCGGCTCGAGTTTGAACAGCAGCATCTGGCCGCGAATCGGGCGCACATTCGGGGCGCCCGCCAAACCCGGAAGCGCGATTCCCCCCCAGGCTCCGGTGGCCAGCACGAAGCGGTCTGCCGCGAATGTTCCCTTTGCCGTGCGGGCGGCCACCATCCGATCCGCCCGGGTGACAGCGGCTTCAACTGCGCAATGCGTATGGATCACTGCGCCCAGACTCACCACCGCCTCGCGCAGTGCCGCAACCAGCCGTGGATTGCGAACCTGGGCGATTTCAGGCAACCAGAGGCTGTCGCCCGTATTCGTGTGCCCGGGTTGCGCTGTGAGGTTGTGCATCCTGCACCAGGCGCGTGCTGCATCGGTCCCGGCCGCGTCCAGCACATGCATTCCGCACCGCCAGTATTCGGCCGCATGCCCCGATCGCGCTTCGATATCCCCGACCCAGCCCGCATACTCCGCCATCGAACGCAGCGCCAGCATGGAGAGGGGTTCGGCGTAATCCCAAGGCAGCAGCGGTGACAGGATCCCACCCCCCGCCCAGGACGACTCGGCCCCCACCTCGCCGCGTTCCAGCAGGGTGACGCCATGGCCACGCTGGAGCAGGGCCAGCGCTGCGCTCAGGCCGGAAACCCCCGCGCCCAGGACGATGACGGACGTTTTCACCGCTGGAATGCCGGGCTCATGCATGGGCTGGCCCTACAACTAAAGTTGTATAGATGCGCTTTCGCCAGAGTGGCAAGCTGCCAACCATGTACCGGGAGGCGAGGGGGGAGAAAATGGGGCGGCGTGGATTCACACTGGTGGAACTGCTGGTTGTGCTGGCGGTGAGCTCGATTTTATTGACGATTGCCATTCCAGGCTATGCATTTCTCGCGAACACCAACAGGCTGGCCGCTGTAACCAATGACCTGGTTTCTGCCCTCCAGATGGCACGATCGGAAGCGATCAAACGCGGCATGCCCGTCACCGTATGCAAAACCGGCAACGCGACAGCTTCTGCGCCGACCTGCGATATCACAGCCAGCTGGCAGCATGGGTGGCTGGTTTTTGTCGATGCCGGAACAAAAGGGGTGATTGATTCGGGCGATATCTTGTTATGGACGCGCGAACGTGTTTCAAACGACGTGATCATTACGACCAGCAACTTCAGCAGATTTGTCAGCTACCTGCCTGGTGGTTCGAGCCAGGGGCCGAATGGGCTGGCCAACGGTGCGCTGCATGTATGCGTGGCGGGCAACCAGCGCAGCATCATCATCAACACCATCGGCCGGCCGCGACTCAGTTCCAGCACCTGTTGATTGTCCCGATAGCCTCAAGTTGCCCCCATTCCTGACGTTAAGCATTGTGATTTGCTGAAGCGCAATGATGGTGAGGGTTGGCCGTTCATGAACTCAATTCCGCCATTCGTCTTGTGGAGCTGGACATCCCCGCTCCCCTTTCTTAACGTGACAGTGTGAAATGCGAGAACCTGAACGCCATGTTTGACGCCCCCGTCGCAACGCGCGGTTTTACTTTGATCGAGCTGCTGGTCACGCTCGCCGTGGCGGCCATTCTGATAACGATTGCCGTTCCGAGCTTCCAGGTGTTCGTGATGAACAACCGCATGGCGTCGCAGGCTAACGATTTTGTTTCTGCGCTTGGATTGGCGCGCAGCGAGGCAGTCAAGCGCGCAGCCAACATAACCGTGTGCGCCAGCAGCGATGGCGCCACCTGTACGGGGGGGTGGGCGCAAGGATGGATTGTCCGCGATGCGGCGGGCACGCCCATTCGAGTGCAGCAGGCTTTGGGCGGGAACAGCGCCCTGTCGGGGGGGGCGGATGTGACCAGCACAATTACCTTTACTTCAAGCGGCCGAACGACCATCGCTGCTACGGCCACGACGGCGAGTACCACCCTGACCCTCTGTCCCCCCAGTCCTGCCAGCACTCAGGGTCGCGCCATCCAGATCGAACGAACCGGGAGGACACGCGTTTCCGCGGTTGCATGTCCATGAGAACATTCATGAAACAGTCAGGATTTACCCTGCTCGAGGTGCTGGTTGCCATGATGGTCCTGTCAATCGGCCTGCTTGGCCTGGCGGGGCTGATGGCGGCCAGCATGAGAAACAATGAGAGTGCCTATCACAGTACCCAGGCCACCTGGCTTGCCTATGACATTCTCGACCGCATGCGGGCGAATCGCACGGGCGCGCTGGCTAACGCCTACAACGGCGCAACCCTGGGCAGCCCGGCCACCTGCTCGGCGACCGCTGCCACCGGGTCGATCACTGCACAGGATATCGGCAACTGGAAGAATGCGATTGCCTGCGCCTTGCCCGCGGGCGACGGGGCGATTGCCGTCGGGACATCGGGCCCGGATCGGGTCACAGTCACCGTTCAATGGAATGATTCTCGTGCCGACAGCGTCTCTACAGCCCGGCAAATCATTGTTGAAAGCCAGCTATGAACATGGCCAATCAAAAAACGACTCAGCTTCACGTGACCGGAAAATCGCGAGGCTTCGGGCTGATCGAATTAATGATCGCCATTACGATCGGCTTGTTTTTGCTGGGAGGGATAGGCTATGTCTATCTGGGGAGCCGGCAGACATTCCGCACCCAGGATGACTTTTCGCGCATTCAGGAGAACGTGCGCTACGCGATGGATCAGGTGGGTGTGGACGTTCGCATGGCGGGCTATTCGGGTTGCGTGAACCTGTCCTCGATCGACCCCAAGAACCCGACGGCCATGCCGATCACCGTGATTGCGAATGGCGCGCCGACAGTTGGGCTGGCTGAAGGAATGCGGGGCTATGACAGCGCAACGTGGACTTCTCCGGGTACGGTCCCCGCCAACTGGGTTGCCAACACCGGTGTGTTCCATGTCACGCGAGCCGAAGCCGGGGGCGTGAATTTGATCGGCAACATGACCGCCACCAACGCCAACATTCAAATTAGCGGCAATCCTACCGGTATTGTTGCCGAGCAGGCGATACTGATTTCTGACTGCGTCAGCGCCGACCTGTTCAGGGCGACCAACGTTGCTTCTGGCACCGTGACGATTGCCCATACCACCAGCAACTGTGCCGTTCTTGGCGGCGTAGCCTGCAACACCTCCAACAATCTTTCCAAGGCGTACGGTTCGGACGCCGAAATTTATTCGGTCCTGAGCACCACCTATTTCATCGGCACCAATCCGGCGGGCAATCCCGCGCTTTATCGCCGTCAACAATTGGGTACCCAAACCGGGGCAGCGGAAGAACTGGTTGAAAACGTCGAAAACATCGTGATGCGTTTCGGCATTGATACCGACAACGACTTTATCGTCGACAGCTATGTCAGCGCGAGCGCCGTCACCAACTGGCGCCAGGTCCTGACTGCCCGATTGAGCCTGGTGTTTCGCAGCAATTCGAACAATGTCGCCACCCAGGTCCAGCCCTATGTGGTTGAAGGTACCACCGTGACGCCAGCCACTACGGACAGACGGCTGCGTCGGGTAGCGACTGCCACCTTCGGCTTGCGCAACCGTTTGCCCTGAATACGAACATGAAACCTATCGACACCCTACTACTGCCCCCCAGACAGCGCCAGGCTGGAATGGCGCTGATTACCGGCCTCATGTTGATGGTGGCGTTGACGCTCCTTGCCATGGCCGCTATGCGAACCACCATGCTCGAGGAGCGCATGTCGGGCAATGCGCGGGATCGCGACATGGCCTTTCAGGCGGCTGAGGCTGCCCTGCGTGCCGGTGAGCAGGTCCTGAGAGGGGCGACCCTGCCCACATTTGCAACGGGCACGGCATACACGCCGCGCATTGCACAAGGCACGCTGACCGATTACTGGATCAGCACGCATCCCTGGTCGACGCAATCCATTGTTATGGGCTGGGTGCCCGTTGGCGCCAATGCCGCACCACGATACGTGATCGAGGAAATGCCGGCCAAGACGGGCGGCGGTGGCGGGCTGGGTGTCGGAGCCATTCCGGATACCGGGGTGTATCGCGTGACTGCCCGTGGTGTGGGCCGTAGCGCGAATACCATGGCCATTTTGCAGGCCGTTTACGAACGATAGGTTCGAGGAGAGTTCGCCATGATGTTTTCGACACGCTATACCCGGCCGGTCCCGTTCCTTTTAATGGCGTTCGGCCTGATTGCGGCGTCAGCGCCGGCGTTGGCCGCAAGCGAGTTTGAAGGGCCTGTCCCCGAGATCACTACCCAGAAGCTGTTTTTTGACGGCAAGTATTACGCGCTGGTGCAGGGTGCATCCCGGAGCAATGCCATCAAATGGCCGCAGGGAACCGAGTGCCATGTGAAGGCGGCCTCCAGCTACCAGATTACGTGCGGAACGTTGGCCCAGGTTGGATACATCGATAAAGCGAAACTGCGCATCGAAAACGGCAAGGTCGTGCGTGTAGAAGTTCTTGAGTTAATGCAATAGGGGACACGAGATGAGCATGGAAAAACTTAAACGGAGCATCCTTGCGATCGGCTTCGCCTGGCTCGTGCCGATCGGCAGCGTATCTGCCTACACGATCAGTGATATTCCCCTGTTCATGGACAACAGCGTCGTCCCCAACGTGCTGCTGAACATGTCGGTCGAAACGCCGATGGGTGGCGCGGCCTATGCAGATCAGCCCGGCAACCCTGCGGGCTGCGGCACGGGAACCTATGGCACCCCCCGCCCTAGTGTGGGCGGCGGAGCAGTCGGTATTTGCTACATCCCGACCCAGGAATACCTGGGCTATTTTGATCCCAACAAGTGTTATACCTACAGTTCTAACCGTTTCAATCCAAGCGGCGCGACGGGAGCCAACCACACCTGCACGTCCAAATGGAGCGGAAACTTCCTCAACTGGGCGACCATGACCGCAATCGACATGTTCACCTGGACGATGACGGGGGGCAACCGGGTGACCGACACCACGACCGAGACCGTGATACGGCGTGCCCGGAAGCAGAACAACGACAACTGGTTTCCGCATAAGTTGCTGAATGCCACGTACAACGTGGCCCCGTCAACTGTAACGCCTTATTCGGATACATCGATCTATATCGAAAATACGGATTGGGGGGTTGAAATCGGTACGTCGCGCGGCGGCACCCAAAAGGGCACGTTCAACGTTCAGGTCAAGGTGTGTGACTCGACCCAGGTACTGGAACCGAACTGCAAGGCCTATGGCAGCAATTACAAGCCGGAGGGACTGGTACAGAAAAATGCCGACAAGATGCGCTTCGCCGTGACCAGCTACCTGAATGATGGGGCGCAAAGCCGCGATGGAGGGGTGCTGCGTTCAAAGATGAAGCATGTCGGGCCCACCTACGCGACCACCACGGGTGCGGTGAACAACGCGCTGAAGGAGTTCGATTCGACCAATGGCTTGCTGATCAACAACCCTGACGGTGCTTCCGGCTACAACAGCGGCGTCATCAACTACATCAACAAGTTCAGCGACGTGGGCTACAAGAGTTACGACCCCATCGGGGAGTTGTTCTACGAGAGCATCCGCTACTTCAAGAATCTGGGGCCGACGCCGGAGTATCACAACAACTGGACCAGTTACGCGGGGGGGTTCAATGTCATCACGACCTGGGATGACCCGATCCAGTACAGCTGCCAGAAAAACTTCATCGTCGGCATCAACGATGCGAACCCCTGGCTGGACAAACGTCTGCCTGGCACCTTCTTTACCTGCGGCACGGCCGGTGCCACCGGTTTGCCGGCCAGCTTCGCCGCGGGCGACTGCGGCCCGCCCAGCAACCCGGATCCCGATATTGACGTCACCGCACTGACCAACTCGGTTGGCGCGCTGGAAGGGCTCAATGGGGCTTCATGGGCCGATACGGGAACCTGGACCAGTGGAACGGCGTCGGGCACGAACGATTCGATCGGCTATGTTTCTGGGGTGGCCGCCAACGCGGGCTCCTGCGTTACCAAAACCATTACCAGCCTGGGCGAAGTGATGGGGACGTGTCCGTACCCAGCCAAGGAGAACTCCTACTACATCGCCGGACTGGCCCATTACGCGAATACCCAGGACCTGCGCAGCGACCTGACTGGCAAGCAGACCGTATCGACCTTTATCATCGATACCCAGGAGTATGGTGCCAACCCGCTGGACGGGCCGAAGAACATGCTCTGGCTGGCAGGTAAATACGGTGGCTTCAAGGATAGCAACAACGACGGCAACCCGAATGCCTCCACCACGACGTCGACGGCGGAGTGGGATGCGGATGCAGACGGGGTGCCCGACAACTATGTGCTGGCCAGCGACCCCCAGAAGCTGGTGGATGCGCTGACCCGTTCGTTCAACGATATCTTCGCGCGTACCTCGTCGGCAGCCGCGGTGGCATCCAACTCCACGCGCGTGGTCACCACGGCGCATCTTTACCAGGCACTGTTCAACAGCGCCGACTGGAGCGGTCAGCTCAAGGCGTTTCCGCTTGACGCGAGCGGGAACATCGGAACCATGGCATGGGATGCCTCCCTGCAGATTCCCGCGCATGGTTCGCGCAACATCAAGACCTGGGATGGATCGGCCGGCACGGACTTCAGCGGAACCACGATCGAAACGGCGGTCGGCGGCGCTTCGAGCCTTGCCTATCTGCGCGGCGATGACACGAACGAACAGAAGAATGGCGGCACGTTCCGCAACCGCAGCAGCAAGCTGGGCGATATCGTCAATGCCGACCCGCATTACGTGAAGGACGAGAACTTCGGCTACAGCGTGTGGGCCACGACCGAAGGAACAGACTACGCAACCTTCCTCGCGAACAAGGCCAGCCGCACGGCGGTGGTCTATGCAGCGGCGAACGATGGCATGCTGCATGCCTTCCGTGCCTCGGATGGCGTGGAACTGTTCGCTTATGTGCCCAAGACCGTCATTCCCAACCTCCCCCTGCTGAAGGCCCCGGCCTATTCCTCACCCAGCCCGCCTGGGCACAAGTACTTCGTCGATGGTTCGCCGACGGCCTGGGATGCCTACTGGGGTGGGACGCCTAGCTGGAAGACTGTCCTCGTCGGCAGTCTGGGCGCCGGCGGCAAGGCGGTCTATGCGCTGAACGTGACGAACCCGGGTTCATTCGGCAATTCGAGCGTGCTGTGGGAATTCACCGGTAACACCGCGACACAACAGTCGGACATGGGCCACATCCTGGGCAGCGTGACGGTGGCGCGCTTCGCGGATGGAAACTACTGGGCCGTGTTCGGCAATGGTTATAACAGCGGCAGCGGCAAGGCTGTGCTTTTCATGGTCCGTGTCGATGATCCCACCCAGGTCAAGACGTTCGATGTGGGCGGGGCGCCGAACAATGGCTTGTCCACGCCTGTTCTGGTGGACAAGGATGGCGACCGCATCGTCGATCAGGTGTATGCGGGCGACCTCAAGGGCAACCTCTGGAAATTCAAATTCCCGTCCAGCACCAGCCAATGGGATGTGGCATTCAAGACGGGCTCGACGCCTAAGCCCCTGTTCCAGGCAAAGGATGCCTCGGGTAACACGCAACCGATCACGGCGCCAGTAGAGGTCGGCCTGGCGCCCGCAGGCGCGACGGGCCTGATGGTCTACTTCGGCACCGGGCAGTATTTTGCGGTGGGCGACAATACGAATATCGCCACGCAGTCGATGTATGGAGTGGTGGATGAAGACACTTCGTCAGCGGCGTATTCCGGGACCAATCACCGGACCCAGTTGAACGCGCAAACCATCGCCTTCGAGCAGACGCGACTTGAAGACCCGACTCAGCCGCTGAGCGCCACCAACGAACAGATTCGTGTGCGTGTTCTCGGAACCAGTGCGCCCAATTACGCGACGCAAAAGGGTTGGCTGCTCGACCTGACCTCCCCGGTTTCGGGGGCGGAGGGCGAGCGGGTGGCGAGCGCGCCTTACCTGTTCGACGGGACCCTGATTTACCAGACCATCACGCCGGTCAATATCCCGTGCCAGTATGGTGGGCGGAGCATGCTGATGCAGGTCAATCCTTCAACGGGAGGCGCGCTGACGATACCGGCCTTCGACGTCGACGGCGATGGATATTTCAATAGCGACGACATGGTCGATATCGGTGGCGGCGTGATGGCGCAGGTCAGTGGGGTCGATAACGGTGTGGGCATCAGCGGCGGTTTCGGCAAGCCGATCCAGGCCGGCGACCGTGCTTACATCCCGTTGAGCGGCTCGTCGGGCAAGCTGGGCGCGCCCCCGATCAACTCGGGGACGCTCAAATCGCGCGCTTCGTGGCGTCAGATTCAATAAGGGAGACATGCATGGGTGCTCAAAGAGGTTTTACCCTGATCGAGCTGATGGTTACCGTGATGATCATTGGCATACTCGCGGCCGTTGCCTACCCGTCATATCAGCAGTATTTGTTGCGGGCGAACCGCGCCGATGCGCAGGCGATCATGATGGAGACGGCGCAGTTGATGGAGCGTCGTTTCACGACCTGCGGGACGTATGGGACAAACGCGACGTGCGCCACGGCTGCCGCTCCGACGTCTGCGGTTTCACCTGCCGGGTCGACCGGAGGGGCACGTCGCTACACCATCGCCTTTACCTCAGCCACGGCGACAGCCTTTAACTTACAGGCGACGCGTGTGAATGCCCAGACAAACGACACCTGCGCCGACCTGACGCTGACGCATACCGGGGTGCAAGGTCCGGCCGGGTGCTGGTGAGCGTTGCCCGTTTGAGCAGTCAGGCAGGAAAAGTCAATCCAGGCCTTTGGGTAGCGGAAACCCGACTTTCTCCCGTACGCCCTCAAGATCGGTGACGTTGCCCACCCCCAGCTGGTTCAGCCGCTCGATTACGGCGCGCACCAGAATCTCCGGCGCTGAGGCCCCGGCCGTCACGCCCACCCTTTTCTTGCCAGAGATCCATTGCGGATCGATTTCGCTGGCGTTGTCGACCATATAGGCAGGCACGCCGAGGTTCTTGGCCACTTCGCGCAGGCGGTTTGAATTCGAACTGGTCGGCGAGCCCACCACGATCACCACATCGCACTGCGGCGCCAGCGCCTTGACCGCGTCCTGCCGGTTCTGCGTGGCGTAGCAGATGTCGTCCTTTTTCGGCCCGACGATATTCGGGAAGCGTGCGCGCAGGGCAGCGACCACGCGTGCGGCGTCGTCGACCGACAGCGTGGTCTGAGTGACGTAGGCAAGCTTGTCGGGATCGGACACCTGCAGGCTGGCGACGTCTTCCGGCGTTTCGACCAGGTACATGCCCCCCTGGGCCTGGCCCAGGGTGCCTTCCACCTCGGGGTGTCCCTTGTGTCCGATCATCACGATTTCGAGTCCCTTGTCGTGCATCTTGCTGACTTCGACGTGCACCTTGGTGACCAGCGGGCAGGTGGCGTCGAACACGTTCAGTCCGCGCGCCTCGGCTTCGGCACGCACGGCCTGCGATACCCCGTGCGCGCTGAAAATGACAGTGGCGCCCGCAGGCACCTCGTCCAGTTCCTCGACGAAGATCGCACCCTTGGCCTTGAGGTCGTTGACGACGAAGGTGTTGTGGACGACTTCGTGGCGCACGTAGATCGGCGCGCCGAATTTTTCCAGTGCGCGCTCGACGATGGCGATGGCGCGATCGACCCCGGCACAGAAGCCGCGGGGATTGGCGAGAAGGATGGTGGGCGTCATGGGCTGGGGTTCCGGTGTCACAGGATGCGGACGATTTCTACTTCGAATTCAATGAACAGATCGGCGAGGGGATGGTTGAAGTCGACCTTCACCGATTCGTCGCTGATTTCGAGGATGTGGCCGGCCAGGGTCTGGCCGTTGGGCATGGAAAATTCGACCAGTTGATCGACCCCGAATTCCATGTCGGATGGAAGATCGGATTTGGGCAGCGTCTGGATCAGTTCGGGCTGGCTGTCGCCGAAGGCCTGCCAGGGTTCGAGCAGGAATACGTGACGCTCGCCGGGAACGAGGTCGATCAGCCACTGCTCAAGCATGGGCGCCAGGGTGCCGTCGCCGAGCGTGACAGTCTCCGGCTCGGGTTCGTCGAAGTTGGAGATGAGGTCGTCGCCGCCGCGCGGACGCAGCGCATAGCGGAGCTGCAGGGTATCGCCCGCAGCGACGGTGCGTACCCTCATGATGTTTTTGGCGTGCCGGGGTTGCCGCGCAGACTGTCCCAGATCAGCAACGCGGCGCCGACGGTGATGGCGGAATCCGCCACATTGAACGCCGGCCAGGCAAAGCTGCGGTAGTGGAAATACAGGAAGTCCACCACATGGCCCAGCACCACGCGATCGATGACGTTGCCGAGCGCACCGCCGAGCACCAGCGCCAGGGAAAAGGCCAGGCGCGGTTCGTTCGCGTGGCGCTTCAGCAGGCGCACGATGATCACGGTGGCGATGATGCCGACGGCGATGAAGAACCAGCGCTGCCAGCCACCCGCGTCGGCCAGGAAGCTGAATGCCGCGCCGGTGTTGTGCACCCGCACCAGCGAAAAGAAGGGCAGTACAGGAACGGCCTCCTGATAGTCGAGGGTGGCCGACACCCACCATTTGGTGAGGTGGTCAGCCACAATGACGGCGAACGCGAGGCCCAGCCACTTGCGCATGGCAGGGTTCAGAAACTCACGCATGGCTGCGCACCTCGCCGTCGCCATGCAGATTGCTCACGCAGCGCCCGCACAGGCCGGGATGCTCGGCGTGCGCATCGACATCGTCGCGGTAGTGCCAGCAGCGCTCGCATTTCTTTGCTGCACTCGGGGTGACCTCCACGCGGTCGGCGTCGGCCGCGACCACGCGCGCCTGCGAGGTGATCAGCACGAAACGCAGGTCGTCGCCCAGCGGCGCCAGCAGTGCCTGGGTACCGGGACTGGCGTGCAGGGTCACTTCGGCCTGCAGCGATGAGCCGATGCCGCCGGCGACGCGCACGGTCTCGAGTTCCTTCTGCACCTCGGCGCGTACGGCGCGGATGCGGGTCCAGCGCTCGAGCAGGTCGGCTTCTCCGGCTTGCGCCGGCAGGTCGTGCCAGGTATGCAGGAACACCGAGTCGTCGCCCGCCAGTTGCGTCCACACTTCCTCGCCGGTAAACGACAGGATCGGCGCCATCCAGCGGGTGAGCGCGTGCGTCAGGTGGTGCAATGCGTTCTGCGCCGCGCGGCGCGCGCGGCTGTTCGCACCGCTGGTGTAGAGGCGGTCCTTCAGGATGTCGAGGTAGAAGCCGCCGAGGTCTTCCGAGCAGAAGCTCTGCAGCTTCTGCACGATGAAGTGGAATTCGTAGGCGTCGTAGTGCGCCTGCAGTTCGCCCTGCAGCTGGCGCGTCATCGCCAGCGCGTAGCGGTCGATTTCCAGCCAGTCCTCGACCGGCAGCGTGTGCGCCCTGGGATCGAAGTCCGACAGGTTGGCGAGCAGGAATTTCAGCGTGTTGCGGATGCGGCGATAGCCCTCCACCACGCGCTTGAGGATTTCGTCCGAGATGGTGAGCTCGCCGGAATAGTCGGTGGTCGCCACCCACAGGCGCAGGATGTCGGCGCCGTACTGGTCCATCACCTTCTGCGGCGAGACGACGTTGCCCTTCGACTTGCTCATCTTGTGGCCCTTGCCGTCGACCACAAAGCCGTGGGTGAGTAACGCATCGTAGGGCGCGCGGCCGTCGGTGGCGCAGCCGGAGAGCAAGGACGACTGGAACCAGCCGCGATGCTGGTCCGAGCCTTCGAGATAGAGGTCGGCGGGATGGGCGAGTTCGGGGCGGCGCTTCAGCACGCAGGCGTGGGTGACCCCCGAATCGAACCAGACGTCGAGCGTGTGGCCGGTCTTGTCGTAGTGCGCGGCGTCGTCGCCCAGCAGTTCGGCCGGATCGAGCGCGAACCACGCTTCGATGCCGGCCGCCTCGACGCGCTTCGCCACGGTTTCCAGCAGCTCTGCCGTGCGCGGATGCAACTCACCGGTTTCCTTGTGGGTGAAGAAGGGCATCGGCACGCCCCAGTTGCGCTGGCGCGAGACGCACCAGTCGGGGCGGTTCCGGATCATCGCCTCCAGCCGTGCGCGGCCCCAGCTTGGGAAGAACTGCGTGGCATCGACCGCTGCCATCGCCTGCTCCCGCAACGTGCCCCCCTGATCTCTGCCCCTGGAATCCATCCCGATGAACCACTGCCGCGTCGCGCGGAAGATGATCGGCGTCTTGTGGCGCCAGCAGTGCGGGTAGCTGTGCAGGAGCTTCTCGTGCGCCAGCAGGTTGCCGCTGGACAGCAGCGTTTCGACGATCAGCGGGTTGGCCTGCCAGATGTTCATGCCGCCGACCAGCGGCACGCTGGCGTAGAAGCGGCCGTCGTCCCCCACCGGGTTGTCCACTTTCAAGCCATAGCGGCTGCCCACCACGTAGTCGTCGAGGCCGTGGCCGGGCGCGGTATGTACGGCGCCGGTGCCGGCATCGGCGGTGACATGGTCGCCCACGATGACCGGCACCTGGCGTTCCTGGAACGGATGCCACAGCAGCACGCCTTCGAGCGCCTGGCCGGTGGTGTGCGCGATGACTTCGGCGCCTTCGTTCAGACCATATCGAGTCAGCGCCGCTTCGCGCAGGCTGTCGGCCAGGATCAGCAGGCCCTTGGTCGTGCGCACCAGCGCGTACTGGAACTCCGGATGCAGGGACACCGCCTGGTTGGCCGGCAGCGTCCACGGTGTGGTGGTCCAGATGACGATCTGGACAGTCTCGTCGATCGCCGCAATGTCGAAGCGTTTGGCGAGGTCGGCGTGGTCGGCCACCGCAAAGCCGACGTCGATCGCCGGCGAGGTCTTGTCCTCGTATTCGACCTCGGCTTCGGCCAGCGCCGAGCCGCAGTCGACGCACCAGTGCACCGGCTTGGCGCCCTGATACAGGTAGCCTGCCTGCTGGATCTGCCCCAAGACACGCAACTGCTCGGCCTCGAACTGGAAGTCCATCGTGCGGTAGGGATGGTCCCAGTCGCCCAGCACGCCGAGGCGAATGAAATCGGCTTTCTGCCGCTCGATCTGTTCGGTCGCGTAGGCGCGGCACAGCTCGCGGAATTTCGACGGGGGAATGTCCTTGCCGTGGGTCTTTTCCACCTGCAGTTCGATCGGCAGGCCGTGGCAATCCCAGCCGGGCACGTAGGGCGCGTCGAAACCGGACAAGGTCTTCGCCTTGACGATGATGTCCTTGAGGATCTTGTTCACCGCATGGCCGATGTGGATGTCGCCGTTGGCGTAGGGCGGGCCGTCGTGCAGGATGAATTTCGGCCGGCCGGCGGCCGCCTTGCGGATCGCTTCGTAGCGCTGTTTCTCCTGCCAGCTCTTCACCCAGCCGGGTTCGCGCTTGGCGAGATCGCCGCGCATCGGGAAGGGGGTGTCGGGCAGGTTGAGCGTGTTTTTATAGTCAGGCATGACGTTGCTTTAGGAAGGTTTTGGCGTTGTCGACGTCGCGGCGGATCTGCGCGACGAGCGTATCGAGATCGGGATATTTTGCTTCGTCGCGCAGCTTGTGCAGGAAATCCACACGCACGCGGCGGCCGTAGATCTCGGCCTTGAAATCGAACAGGTGCACTTCGAGCACGGGCACCGCATCTGCACCTTTCACCGTGGGCCGCTTGCCCAGACTTGCCACCCCTTGCAGCGGCGCGCCGTTGAGGCCGCACAGCTCGACCGCAAAAATGCCCATCAGCGGCGGACGGTTGTGCTTGAGCTGGATGTTGGCGGTGGGAAAGCCGATGTCGCGCCCCAGCTTGTCGCCGTGCACCACCCGTCCCGAGATGCTGTAGGGCCGACCCAGCAGGCGCGCGGCGTGCTCGAGTTAGCCGGAGGCGAGCGCCTGGCGCACCGCGGTCGACGAGGACCGCTCGCCGGCGACCTCGACCGTGGGCAGGAATTCGGCGTCGAAACCGAGCGACTGGCCGGATTTTTCGAGCAGCACGAAGTCCCCCGCACGTTTGGCGCCGTAGCGGAAATCGTCGCCCACCAGCACGTAGCGCGCCTGCAGGGTGCGGCCCAGCACGTGCTCGATGAAGGCTTCGGGCGACAGCGTCGAAAACGCACGGTCGAAACGGAACACGTGGAAACGGTCGATCCCCATCCGCTGCAGGCATTCGGCTTTTTCGCGCAGGCTCGACAGCCGCGCCGGCGCCTGCTCGGGTGCGAAGAATTCGCGCGGGTGCGGCTCGAAGCTCAGCACGCAGCTCGGCAGGCCGCGCGCCCGCGCCACGTCCTGCAGACGCGCGAGCATGGCCTGGTGCCCCAGGTGCAGGCCGTCGAAGTTGCCGATGGTGACCGCGTGGGGCGTGCCGAGTGGACGAAAACCGTGGGTGATGCGCATTGCCGGATGGGTACGAAAGGAAATAGCGGACGCAGAAAAGCGTCAATTCTAGCTGATTCAGTGACTTATTCCGCCGCGCGGCGGGCGAACTGGCGCGGGCGGAAGCCCATCAGGCCGAGGGCGGCGAAATACAGAACAATGCCGCCGCCGACCAGCAGCGACAGCCGGATGATACGGTCGAGGAAGCCGGCTGCCAGCCACCACTGCGATTCACCCATGGCATAAAAGAGCATCGCCGCCATCAGCGAAACCGCCAGCAGCACGCGCAGAAAATAGCCAACCCAGCCCGGTTGCGGCTGGTAGATCCGGTGTTTCTTCAGCAGATGCAGCAGCAGGCCGGCGTTGAGACAGGCTGCCAGGCCGATCGACAGCGCCAAGCCGGCGTGGCCCAGCGGGATGATGAAGGCGAGGTTCATCAGCTGGGTGGCGACGAGGGTGACGATAGCGATCTTCACCGGGGTGCGGATGTTCTGCCGTGCGTAGAACCCGGGCGCCAGCACCTTGACCAGAATCAGCCCGACCAGCCCCACGCTGTAGGCGACCAGCGCCCGCTGGGTCATCGTCACGTCAATCTCGGTAAACGCGCCGTAATGGAACAGCGTGCTGATGAGCGGCACCGCCAGCACCGCCAGTGCGGCGGCGGCCGGCAACGCCAGCAACAGGGTCAGGCGCAGACCCCAGTCGAGCAGCTTCGAATAGTCGCCCGGCTTGTCGTCAGCGTAGTGCTTGGCCAGGCTGGGCAGCAGGATGGTGCCCAGCGCCACCCCCAGCATGCCGGCGGGAAATTCCATCAGGCGGTCGGCGTAATACAGCCAGGACACGCTGCCGCTGGCAAGGAAGGAGGCGAAGATGGTGTTGATCAGCAGGCTGATCTGCGCGACCGAGACGCCCAGCGTGGCCGGCGCCATCAATTTCAGCACGCGCTTGAGGCCGGGATCGTCGAAGCGCCGGGTCGGCCGCGGCAGCATGCGGATTTTCAGCAGATGCGGCAGCATCCACGCCAGTTGCAGCACCCCGCCCAGCGCCACGCCCCAGCCCAGCGCCAGTACCGGCGGGTCGAAATAGGGCGCCAGCCACAGCGCAGCGGCGATCATGGCGACGTTGAGCAGCACCGGGGCGAACGCCGGCACCGAAAACTTGCTGTGGGTGTTGAGAATGCCCGCTGCCAGCGCCACCAGCGAGATGAAGATGATGTAGGGAAAGGTGATGCGCAGGAGCGTGACGGTCAGCGCAAACTTGTCCGGGTCGGCGCGGAAGCCGGGCGCGCTCACGTAGGCCACCCACGGTGCGCCCACGACCCCCAGCAGTGCCACCACGACCAGCGCCAGCGTCAGGGCGGTGCCGACCTGGTTGACCAGCGTCTGGGTGGCATCGTGGCCATGGCGGTTCTTGTACTCCGCCAGGATCGGCACGAAGGCCTGGGAAAACGCACCCTCGGCGAACAGCCGCCGCAGCAGGTTGGGGATCTTGAACGCGACGAAGAAGGCATCGGTCAGCATGCCGGCGCCGAACACGCGGGCGATAATGGCATCGCGTGCGAATCCCAGGATGCGGGAGAGCAGGGTCATGCTGCTTACCGCAGCGAGGGCTTTGAGGAGATTCATGGGTGACGGCGTTTTGCGCGCATTGTGCGGGTCGGGCGCAGCGACTGCAACCGCGCACAAATCGCTTGATTTGTAGTGGGGGTTTCCCGTACAATCGCCGCCTTTGGTGAATCCGCCCGCCAGCAAACGGCGGCGTTCAAGATTAAATTTGCCCCGCCTCAACTAAAAATGGCGTGGACTACAGGAGCAGAATCTTATGGCGAACTCCGCCCAGGCGCGCAAGCGCGCACGTCAAGCCAGCGCCCAGCGCGACACCAACATGAGCCAGCGTTCGGAATTCCGCACCGCGATCAAGAAGGTTCGCAAGGCGATCGAAGCCGGTGACAAGGCCGCGGCCCAGCAGGTTTTCCAGGCGTCCATGAGCCTGATCGACAGCATCGCCGACAAGAAAATCGTGCACAAGAACAAGGCTGCGCGCCACAAGAGCCGCCTGTCCACGGCGGTCAAAGGCATGGCCTGAGCCAGCGCCGAGCAGCTGTCGCGCGATGAACGTGACGCTGCCCCATAAAAAACGCCGCATCCGCGGCGTTTTTTATTTTCTGGCTTGGCTGTAAGGTGTAATCAGCCGGCGTTTTCGGTCAGCAATTCGTTGGTCTCGGCAAAGGTCTGCAAAAAACGGTAGGCGTTGGGATCGGCGTCCCTGAGCTTTTTGTCCACCACCACGCAGCGAATGCCGTCCAGGGTCTTGGGCTGCACGTAAGGCGAATAATTGGTGCGGTTGTTGGGGTCGATCACAGCGAACGCGCCCGCCAGACGGTCGGCCCAGTCGCTCGGCCGGAAACGGGTGCCCTTGGTGGTGATGCCGCGAATGATGAAAGGGGCGTTGGCGGAAGCGTCATCCATTGTGGGCAGGCGGCTTAAGGAGTTGCAGGATTTTAGCACGCAGCCGGAGAGGCCGTGGGTGCAGCGCTTGCGCTGGGGGGGCGTTTTGAAGATACTTGCGCCAGTTTGTCCGACCAAAATGGTCAACTATTCATAAAGAGGAGAGAACCCATGAAAAACCCGCTGGATTCGCTGTGGGGCACCGTCATTGCCGGCGTCGTACTGACTGCTGTTTTGTATGTCTTTGCCAGAAACTTTTTGGGTTAAGGGGGAATCATGGAAAACGTCGACATTGTCTCCGCGCTGGCCCGCTGGGTCCATTTCATGGCAGGCATCATGTGGATCGGCCTGCTGTACTACTTCAATTTCGTGCAGGTGGCGGCGCTGAAAAACGCCGGCGCCGACGGCACTGCCGCGGGCATCACCAAGCATGTGGCCCCGCGCGCCCTGCTGTTCTTCCGCTGGGCTGCCGTGCTGACCTGGATTGCCGGCGCGGCCCTGCTGGGCCCATATTTCACGGATGCCTTCCTGCTGCGCAACGGCATGGGGCCGATCGGCATTGGCGCCTGGCTGGGCACCATCATGCTGTTCAACGTGTGGGTGCTGATCTGGCCGAACCAGAAGAGAATTCTGGGCATGGTGCCGGCGTCCGACGATGAGAAGAACAAGGCGCGTCGGGTGGCCTTCCTGGCGTCGCGCACCAATACCATGCTGTCGATTCCGATGCTGTTCTTCATGGCAACCGGGATGTCTCATTCGGCGCTTTTCAGCCTATAATCAAGGCGCTGCATGACAAGTACGGCGGCTAAGGCCGCCGTTTTCTATTTCAAGCAATTTCAAGAACAGCCATTTCGGGACAGCCTGGTTGGGGACTGCCATGACAACACATTTGATGAACACCTATACGCGTCAGCCGGTTGCCTTCGTGCGTGGCGAGGGCCCTTATCTGTGGGACGAGGCGGGTAAACGCTATCTCGATGCCGTCGCCGGCGTCGCGGTGAACGGGCTGGGTCATGCCCACCCCAAGCTGGTGAAGGCGATTGCCGACCAGGCTGCCACGCTGATCCATTCGTCCAACCTGTATCGCGTGCTGCGCCAGGAAGAACTGGCCGACAAACTCTGCGAAATTTCAGGCATGGACAAGGCGTTTTTCTGCAACTCGGGCTGCGAGGCCAACGAGGCGGCGATCAAGCTGGCGCGTCTGTATGGCCACAACAAGGGCATCGAGGTGCCGACCATCATCGTGATGGAAAAGGCTTTCCACGGCCGCACCATGGCCACGCTGACCGCGACCGGCAGCCGCAAGATCCAGGCAGGCTTCGAGCCGCTGCTGTCGGGCTTCGCGCGGGTACCGATCAATGACCTGGAAGACATTCGCCATGTGGCCGAGCACAACAAGAGCGTGGTCGCGGTGCTGGCCGAAGTGGTACAGGGCGAGGGTGGCATCAACCTGATGGCGCCGGACTTCCTGGCCGAATTGCGCGCGATTTGCGATGCCCACAGCTGGCTCTTGATGCTGGACGAAGTGCAGACCGGGATCGGCCGCACCGGCACCTGGTTCGGCTTCCAGCATTCCGGCGTGATGCCGGACGTGATGGCGCTGGCCAAGGGCCTGGGCTCCGGCGTGCCGATCGGCGCCTGTCTCGCACGCGGTGCCGCGGCGGATGTTTTCCAGCCGGGTAATCACGGCTCCACCTTTGGCGGCAATCCGTTGGCGTGTGCCGCGGCACTGGCGACGCTTCAGGCCATTGAAGAGGAGAAGCTGCTCGACAACGCGCGGGTGCGCGGCGAGGCGATCCGCGCGGGTCTGCGCGCGGCGCTTGCCGGCGTGCACGGCGTGGTCGACATTCGCGGCGAGGGCATGATGATCGGCATCGAACTCGACCGCCCGTGTGGCGAATTGGTTGCCGTGGCGCGCGACGCCGGGGTGCTGATCAACGTCACGGCCGACAAGGTGATCCGCCTGGTGCCGCCGCTGGTGTATGGCGCGGCTGAGGTCGACGCGCTGGTAGCGGCGGTGTCAGGCATCGTCACGACCTATCTGCAGCAGGCGGCGTGATGCTGAGGCACTTTCTGCAATTCAAGGACCTGTCGCGCGATGAGTTGCTGTATCTGTTCGAGCGCGCGCGACTGATCAAGTCGCGCTTCAAGCGCTACCAGCCGTATCACCCGCTGGTCGACCGCACGCTGGCGATGATTTTCGAGAAAAGCTCGACCCGTACCCGGCTCTCGTTCGAAGCGGGCATGCACCAGCTCGGCGGCTCGGCGATCTATCTCAACACGCGCGACACCCAGCTCGGCCGCGGCGAGCCGGTGGAGGATGCCGGCGAGGTCATCTCGCGCATGGTCGATATCGTGATGATCCGCACCTTCGAGCAGGACATCATCGAGCGCTTCGCCTC
Source organism: Thiobacillus sp. (assembly GCA_019459705.1). GTDB lineage: Bacteria > Pseudomonadota > Gammaproteobacteria > Burkholderiales > Thiobacillaceae > Thiobacillus. The sequence continues at coordinate 29,387 of JAIBFE010000190.1, forward strand.
GCACTCGCGGGTGCCGGTGATCAACGGCCTGACCAACGAATACCATCCGTGCCAGATCCTCGCCGACATCTTCACCTTCATCGAGCATCGCGGCTCGATCCAGGGCAAGACTGTGGCGTGGGTCGGCGATTCCAACAACATGTGCAACACCTGGCTGCAGGCGGCCGAACTGCTCGATTTCAACGTGCATTTGTCGACTCCGCGGGGCTATGAGGTCGAGCCTGAGCGCGCCAATCTCTACGGCACCGACAATTTCGAAAGTTTCGCCGACCCGATGGACGCCTGTCGCGGCGCCGATCTGGTGACGACCGACGTGTGGACCAGCATGGGCTGGGAAGCCGAGAACGACGAGCGCCTGAAGGATTTTGCCGACTGGCAGGTCGACGCCGACATGATGGCGGTGGCTAAATCCGATGCCGTCTTCATGCATTGCCTTCCTGCGCACCGCGGCGAAGAAGTGACGACCGAGGTCATCGACGGCCCGCAGTCTGTGGTGTGGGACGAGGCCGAGAACCGCCTGCACGTGCAGAAGGCGCTGATGGAATATCTACTGTTGGGAAGAATCGAATCATGAACATCGCCTACTTCAAGGACATGGATTCGCTCTATGTCGAAATCAGCCCTGAAAACCCCGCGCGGTCGTGGGAAGCGCACGAAGGCATCGTGCTCAACCTGTCTGAAGACGGCCGCGTCGTCGGCATCGAAATCGAAAAGGCGAGCCAGGCGACCAATC